>CAYVHK010000005.1:0-55060 GCA_964451145.1 uncultured bacterium
ACCTACGTATGCCGGACCCAAAACCCGGTGCCTTAACCACTTGGCGACCGCCCATTACGCAATTTCAAGACCGGTTGAAACCGTTTGAGTGTGGAACACCGATTTACAATGCAGACCGTCAGTCGTCTGTTGCACATTCTCTATCTCTGCGACTAACGAAAACACAGTCGCCCCACTACCAGACATCAACGTTCCGTAGGCACACTTCCGACGAAGCTCTTGTTTCAGTCGCATGACCGAAGGATGTTCCGTTAAAACAAATGTCTCTAGACGATTGAACAAGCCCGCTCCAAGTTCCCGAAACAACCTCTGCTCAATGCAACGGGCAACGATTCTAACATCTTGTTTTTCAGATGTCAATGGCAACTTGAGGTTCTGAAACACGACTGGTGTTGAAATGTGTATTCCTGGGTTAGCTAAGATAATCTGTAATTCAGGCAATGGTTTTAAAGGGGTTAATTGATCGCCAATTCCTTCCCCCAAAACGGTACCACCCCAAAAAAAAAAGGTACATCCGCTCCCAACTGGCAACCAAATTGACTGAGTCCTTGAACCGTTAGCTTCAAGTCATAAAGTTGGTTAAGTGCAAAGAGTACCGCGGCTGCGTTCGCACTTCCAGCACCAAGCCATCACGAAACCGGTATCCTCTTCTTAATCTCGATGTCTATAGCACCAATTTGGGGGTAGTGGGACTGAAGTAAAGCAACAGCTTTCCAAGCTAAATTTGCCTGATCAGAAGGAACAATAGCAGAATTACAATTGATGATATGTTGTTTGGGTTGACGGTCGGTTTTCCGAATCACCAGCGTATCATGTAAGCCTATCGACTGAAAAATGGTTTCTATGTTATGATAGCCGTCCAAGCGTTTGCCTACAACCTCTAAAAAAAGATTGATTTTTGCAAACGCTCGCAGACGAATATCTTCCGTAGACATTTTTATAACCTTTCTTCAGAAACCCTGAATTGACTCAGAATATCGGGGCTTTGGTTGGTCGTAATTTCATCATTTGCCCCATTTTGTTCTTCACCTTCGACATATGCTTCGATCAAGCGATGATCTGCGACACCAGTACCAGCTGGAATTAGATGCCCCATAATCACATTTTCCTTTAATCCACTTAAAGGATCGCTCTTGCCCGCAACGGCCGCTTTGGTAAGTACACTTGTCGTTTGCTGAAATGAGGCTGCTGAGATGAAACTATCCGTACTCAACGCGGCTTTGGTAATGCCTTGCAAAATCGGTTTAGCTTGAGCCAGAGCTAATGGGATGTCTTCAGGGTCCATTTGTTTATCGCTAACCGAATCGTTCTGTGAATTTTTCACTCGCTCGTTAATGGCATCAAATCTTGCACGGCTGATTTCTTCTTCTTCCAACAATTCTGTGTCACCAGCATCTGTAATCATCACCTTGTCCAGCATCTGACGAATGATCACTTCGATGTGCTTATCATTAATTTGTTCACCTTGGGAGCGATAGACAGCTTGTACTTCATCGATTAAGTAGGCTTGCACTTCTTCCAAACCTTTAGAATCCAAAATATCATGTGGATTAATGGAACCACCTGTCAATGGATCTCCAGTTTTAACTTCATCTCCTTCATCGACCAAAAGATACTTGCCAACTGGAATACGAGCGGCCTTGCTCTCGACTCCAGTTTCAGAATTGATAATTTTCAGAATGTGCATTCCACGACTAATACCTTGAATTTCAACAACACCATCAATTTCAGCCATGAATGCTGCATCCTTAGGTTTGCGAGCTTCAAAGAGTTCAGTGATACGAGGCAAACCACTAACAATATCGCTACTCTTAGCAGCTTCTTTAGGTAAACGAGCTAAAATAGATCCTTCCGTTATTAAACTACCATCAATTACTGAAAGGTGAGCGCCGACCGGCATTAAGTAACTGCTAAGAGTAACGCCATCTTCACTACGAATTTCTATGCGCGGTGGTGAATCTCCTTTGTACTCACTGATCACTCGTTCTGCTAAACCACTAGTTTTATCCTCACGAAAGGTTCTTCCTTCAACAATATTGTCAAAGGAGACATAGCCCGTCTGCTTTGTCAATATTGGAATTCGGTAAGGATCAAATTCGGAAAGTGGTTGCTTAACTTCAATGATAGATCCATCTTGGACAAACAACCGACTACCAACTGGCAAATTATGTCTCTCCAAAATCTCATCAGTTTCTAAATGACGAATTTGTAACTCTGCATTTTGTTTGGAGACAACCACTCGCTCGCGATTTTGACCAGAAACTTCGGTCTTTTCGCTAACGCTAGCATTATCTGTTTCCACAAGACGATCAATAAAATCGACACTATCGTAATGAGCTTTACCGGCATTACTAGCTGTTACTTTTGACTCGATGACATCGCCACTAGCAGTTCCACCGGTGTGGAAAGTTCGCATAGTCAATTGAGTACCAGGCTCACCAATGGATTGGGCCGCAATAATACCAACGGCTTCGCCTTGGTCAACTGGTTGCCCTGTCGATAAATCAGCTCCGTAACACTTAGCACAAATGCCCCGCGCTGATTCACAACTTAACGCTGAACGAACCGCAATTTTTGTGTAACCTAGACGTTCAACTGTTTCAGCGACATGGCGGCTAATCGGTTGGTCTTGTGTTACAACAATTTCGTTGTTCTCATCTATAATGGTCGTCGAAATAATACGGTCAGTCTCCTGATCAATAACACCGGAAAAAGTCCGACCGAAGATTTGGGCCGAAATTTTGATCTCAGCTTCTTCAGTTGCTGTTTTTATAATATAACCACTAGTGTAACAATCTTCTATTGTGATCATGACATCTTGAGCTACATCGACCAATTTCCGCGTCAAATAACCACTACTAGCTGTCTTAATGGCTGTATCAGCTAATCCTTTTCGAGCCCCATGAGTAGAAGTAAAATACTCCAGCACTGACAAGCCTTCTCTAAAACAAGATTCAATGGGGTGTTCGATAATTTCACCTGATGGTTTTGCCATTAACCCCCTCAGGCCACTAATTTGACGAAGAGAGGCCTTTTTACTTCTCGCACCAGAATCTGCCATAATATGAATAGGATTAAAACCTTCGATTTCATCTTGTCGCCCCTTCTCCAAACCAACAAAGAGAGCTTTTTCAATTTGGTCGATACGGTCTAACCAAACATTGATAATCTTGTTGTAGCGTTCACCAGGGCTAATTTCTCCTTGACTAAAGTCGTTTTCAATATCCTCAACCTCCTGCCAAGCTTTTTGAATCAAATTTTTCTTCTCTTCAGGCACAATCAGATCGTTAATACCAATTGAGATGCCGGACAACGTGGCATAGTGAAAACCTAGTTGTTTTGCTTGATGTAAAAAATCGACGGTACGACGATTACCCAGTTCTTCAAAACAACGGGAAACCAAATTTGATAAATCGCCGGCATGCATTTCCTGATTCACAAATGGCACAGAAAAATTCGTCTCCATATCAACAAACATCAGTTCATTTGGTACAATTTGGTTGAAAATAACGCGCCCAACTGTAGTTCGTATTGGATTCCCATTGGTTTCCTCAAAATGCAGGTCAATAGGGTCATGCAGATGCAACTGATCATTACCATGAGCCAAGAGCACCTCATCATGGTTTATAAAATGTTTTGGTTGACTTAGTTTTAATTTTGCTTCCGGTCGTTTCCAGTCGTATTCAGGGATACTTTTGGTTAGAAAACTGCATCCCAAAACAATATCTAATTCCGGTACTGCTATTGGATCCCCATGTGCTGGTTTCAATATGTTTCGGGTTGCCATCATCAATAGCTTCGCTTCAACCTGCGCTTCTGGACCAAGAGGTACATGAACAGCCATTTGATCTCCATCAAAATCAGCATTAAAAGCACTACAAACCAGAGGATGAATCCGAATGGCCCGACCTTCTACCAATTGCGGCTCAAAAGCTTGGATTCCTAAACGATGAAGAGTTGGAGCCCGATTTAGCAAAACCGGATGGTCTTGAATGACTTCTTCCAGTACATCCCAAACTTCCGGTTCTATGTTTTCCGTCATGCTTTTCGCTTTTTTGATCGTTGGAGCATATCCACGGTCCTGCAACTTACGAATAATAAATGGCTTAAATAACTCAATTGCCATTTCCTTTGGCAAACCACATTGATGCAGTTCTAATTCCGGACCCACGACGATCACACTTCGACCAGAGTAGTCAACTCGTTTACCTAACAGGTTTTGACGAAAACGACCGACTTTCCCCTTTAACATGTCGGATAAAGATTTGAGTGGTCGTGTTCCAGGCCCACGAACAGTCCGGCCGTGTTTACCATTGTCAAGTAAAGCATCAACAGCCTCTTGTAACATCCGCTTTTCATTACGAATAATTATTTCTGGGGCTTTCAGGTCCATTAATCGTTTAAGTCGATTATTGCGATTGATTACGCGGCGGTACAGATCGTTCAAATCACTAGTAGCAAACCGACCACCGTCTAAAGCTACTAATGGCCGGAGATCGGGAGGTACAACTGGAATAGCGGTCAAAATCAACCACTCTGGTCTATTTCCTGATTTAATAAAACCATTAGCCAATTGCAAGCGTTTAGTCAGTTTTTTAGCTTTTTGCTTGCTACCGGTTTCTTCCAACTCAACCTTTAGGTTTTTGGCTTCTTCCTCTAGATCTATGACAGCTAACAACTCTTGAATGGCTGAAGCTCCCATATCAGCCCGCCAACCGGTTGGATAGAGACTTTTATATTTTCTATATTCGTCATCGGAAGAAATAATTTGCTTGACAGAAGGGGGTTCTGTGGTTTCGCCAGTTTCTTCATCTATAATAGGAACTAAATTATCATCTGATTCCAAAACAATGTACGATTCAAAATAAAGGATACGTTCTACTTCACGAAGAGTTAAGTCTAAAAATAAACCGATCCGAGATGGCAACCCCTTAAAAAACCAAACATGGGACACTGGAGCCGCCAAATCAATGTATCCCATACGTTCCCGTCTAACTTTTTGTTGAGTTACTTCAACACCACAACGGTCACAAATCGTACCACGATGTTTGATCCTTTTATATTTTCCACAATAACATTCCCAATCTTTTGTGGGGCCAAAAATAACTTCACAGAATAAACCATCTTTTTCCGGTCGGAAGGTTCGATAATTAATTGTTTCCGGTTTTTTAACTTCTCCACACGAACATTCAGGTACAACGTCAGGTACAATACCACCCGTAATATGTCTACATGAAGTTCTTTTAGCCCAGGATTTAATCATTTCTGGAGAAGCGATACTGATAGAAATAGTATCAAAATCGTTCAAATTAGAGGACTTAACTGTATTCAACTTGCTATCCCTCCGGAAGTTGGTTATATGTACGTCGTGCGGTTTACACGAGTGCCCAAACCGCAACCAGAACGAGCTGAAGTAGGTCGTTTATTTACTGAACAAAATGAACGACTCACCTCAACTTGGCTTATAGATATTGACTTAACTATAAAAAATTAGCCTGATAGATCAGTAGTGATTTGTGGTTGTTTTTGGTCTAAGGAAACATCTAGTCCCAAACTTTGAAGTTCCTTAACCAGAACGTTAAACGATTCCGGCGTACCTGGTGGTGGTGCATTTTGTCCTTTCACAATGGTTTCATACATTTTACTTCGACCATTAACATCATCAGATTTGACAGTTAAAAGTTCTTGCAATGTATAGGCTGCACCGTAAGCTTCCAAAGCCCACACCTCCATTTCACCAAGTCGCTGCCCACCTTGTTGGGCTTTTCCACCCAATGGTTGTTGAGTCACCAACGAGTACGGTCCAGTACTACGAGCATGCAACTTATCATCAACCAGATGGTTTAGTTTTAGCATGTAAGCGTAGCCGACAGTTGCCTGCTGGTGGAAAGACTCGCCGGTTCGACCATCGTAGAGCGTAGTCTTTCCGGTTTCCGGCAACTTGGCCTTTCTCAAATATTCCTGAATATCTTTTTCCGTAGCTCCATCAAAAACAGGAGTTGCAACTTTCAGCCCTAGTTTGCCGGCAGCCCAACCAAGGTGGGTTTCTAAAATCTGTCCAACGTTCATCCTAGAGGGTACTCCTAATGGATTTAGTGCAATATCGATCGGTGTTCCATCAGCCAAGTAGGGCATGTCTTCGGCCGGTAAAATTTTGGAAATAACCCCTTTATTACCATGCCGACCAGCCATTTTATCTCCAACTGAAATTTTTCGCTGAGTGGCAACATAGACTTTAACCAGCTTGATGACACCTGGTTTTAGCTCATCACCTTTTTGGATTTTGTTGATTCGTTCGTCACGTTCCGTAATATGAGCATTGACACGAACTTGTGCTAACTGACGGATCTGCTGAACCTGATCCATTGCCTGTTGGTCCTCGACAAAAATTTGATCTAAGGTTTGTTTTTGTGCGAGTAATAGGTCATGGGACAGTTTTTCTCCGGATTTTGCTATAATCTCATCACCGTTACGTAAATTGCTAACTAGAATTTGTCCACTCAAAATGTCAACGATTTCCTCATTTTTCCGCAGGTTAATCAGTTGGCATTTGCGCGAGCAATCCTGCTGGGCTTCCTTGATCTTAGAACTTTCACGAAGCTCTGTTTGCCGATCTTTTTCTTTTTCCTTTCGAGAAAAAACCTTAACGTCGATCACAGTTCCTTCGACACCAGGTTTTGCATAAGAAGAGGCATCTTTGACCTCACCCACTTTTTCACCGAAAATTGCCCGTAAAAGCTTCTCTTCTGGCCCTAAATCACTTTCACCTTTTGGCGTAACTTTTCCGACCAAAATAGTGCCAGGCTCGACTATCGATCCTACTCGAATAATACCTTCATCATCTAACTGACTTAGTGCTTCCTCAGATACATTTGGAATATCCCGAGTAATTTCCTCCTTTCCCATTTTAGTCTCACGAGCTTCTACCTCAAATTCATTAATGTGAATAGAAGTGTACACATCATCCTGAACTAACCTCTCACTAATTAAAATTGCATCCTCAAAATTGTATCCCTCCCAAGGTAAAAATGCTACTAAAGCATTATTACCCAACGCCAACTCACCACCTTCTGTAGAAGTACCATCGGCGATTACCTGCCCGGCGTCGATATGTTCTCCTGCAGAAACAAGCGGTTTTTGATGGATACACGTGTCATTGTTTGACCTTTTGAAATTCTGTAATCGGTAAATATCATATCCCATTTCGGAAGAGGACTGCTCCCCACCTTCAACACGGCTTGTATCATCAGTTCGGACGATAATTTCGGCGGCTGAAACACGATCAACAACGCCGTCATTTTTTGCCAATACTACAGCACTTGAGTCGCGAGCGGCTTTAGCTTCCATTCCCGTCCCAACATAGGGAGCCTTCGGTCTGATCAGTGGAACTGACTGTCGTTGCATGTTACTACCCATTAAGGCTCGATTCGCGTCGTCATGTTCCAAAAACGGAATCAGTGCGGCAGAAACACCCACGATTTGCTTTGGTGAAACATCAATGTAATGGACCTCGCTAGGTATTACACGGGTAAAATCACCTCGTTGTCGGGTCATCAAAGTTTCGCCTTTACCATCTGGTAGTAGGTTGCTTTTTTCATCAATTAGGCTGTTTGCCTGAGCGATGGTATACCGATCTTCCTCTTCTGCTGTCAGATAGCTGATTTGATCAGTCACTTTACCATTCACTACTTTTCGATAAGGCGTCTCTAAAAAACCGTAGTCGTTAATACGAGCGAATGTACCTAATGAAACGATTAAACCAACCGATGGTCCTTCTGGGGTTTCGATTGGACAAATCCGGCCGTAGTGGGTTCGATGTACGTCCCGAACTTCATAAGTCGCCCGTTCTCGATGTAACCCACCGGGCCCAAGAGCACTCAAACGACGTTTGTGAGTCAATTCATCCAATGGGTTAATTTGTTGCATGAATTGAGATAATTGGCTGGAACCGAAGAAGTCCTTTAAAGAAGCTGAGAGCGGTTTAGGGTTAACCAAGTCCAAAGGGGTCATAGTTTCCCCTTCTTTACTCTGCCTAATCGTAATCTTTTCGCGTGTGGCACGTGCAACACGAAGCATACCAACACGAACCTGATTCATTAACAACTCTCCAACTGCTCGAACACGACGATTACCCAAATGATCAATATCGTCTAAGGAAGCAATGCTATTTTGAACATCTAACAGGTGCTTTAAAGTAGCTGTAATATCTTCTTTTCTAAGATAAGGTTCATGTGGCAATGCTTCCCTTGCCAACTGCTGGATTTTTGCGGTGATTTTCTGTCCAGCCAGTGCAAAAACCTCGCCATTACTGTCGCTCAGGTCCGCTTCTAGTAATTCACCAACGCGGCCTACTGCTGAATAATAAGAGTCAATATGCCTAAATTTTTGGTTCAGCTTGTAACGGCCAACGTCAGCCAAATCATAACGAAGTGGATCAAAAAACAATTTTTCAAATCGATTTTTAGCGCTTTCTAACGTTGGTGGGTCACCCGGTTGAATTTTTCGGAATATTTCAACTAAAGCTTGATCTTTTATGTTACCTTCAGTATAAGGTGCGGATTGCCGATCCTTTTCGATCGTATTCCGAAGAAAACGAGTCGCCTCAGCATCATATGGGGTTAAGACTTCAACCGAAGTAATATCCGATTGTTCTAAGACTTCCACATCAGCCTCTGAGAACTCAGTACAAGAATCGTACAAAATCTCGCCGGTCTCATGATCCACCATAGAACCAATCGCAATTCGACCAACCAAATCGGCTCCAACTAGTACCTCTTCTGTATCCCCTGAGTATAACCGCATAATTTCTTCGTCTGTTTCCCAACCCAGAGCTCTTAGGAGGACAGTCGCAAACATTTTTTTCTTACGGTCTAGTCGAACGTAAATCAGATCTTTGATGTCAAACTCAAACTCAATCCAAGCGCCACGATAAGGAATAATGGCCGCTTTCAATAGTTTATGCCCACCACTATGTGTATCCTCTTTGAATGTAGCACTTGGTGATCGGTGCAGTTGGTTAACAATTACCCGTTCACTACCATTAATGATAAAAGTCCCCTGTTCAGTCATCAGGGGAATTTCACCCATGTAGACCTCAGATTCTAGGATTTCACTTGGTCCCTGTTCTTCCTTATCTTGATGTCGTAATTGAAATGTGATTTTTAATGGAACTGCATAGCTAAAACCACGAGCTTGACACTCTTGGATATCGTACTTGGGCTCACCAAGTGTATAGTTAACAAAATCCAGACTGGAAGCCTCGGCGAAGTCAGTGATCGGGAAAACTTCTCTTAGAACTGATTGCAGACCAGTATTTTTGCGTTCATCTGGTGGCACGTCTCTTTGCAGGAAATCTCTATAGGATTTTCTTTGGATTTCGATCAGATCAGGCAAGTCTTCAACTTCTCGAATCTTAGCAAACGATATTCTGTCTTGTGTGCTAAGGCTCACCGGGTTGGGCATACTATCTCCCTTTTTACGCATGGTTTTTAGTTGTAATGGAATAGACAAAGCGAAACAGCCAATTATACCTTTAGCCTTGACTCATGTCAAGACCATTCTTGAATCAAACGTTCTTTCTATTTTTTCGGCTCTTGTTATAATTAGTTTTCTTTAGAAAAGAAGATTCGACGAATAGAATAAGTAAAAGGCGAATTAAGGAACACATACATGCCAATCTTTTGGTTCACGTATTATCTAATTAACTAATACACCTTACTCTGATCTAGCCGACTATGTTAGGTTGGAAGAACCTAATTTTAAATGGGAAAAATTGACCATAATCAACGTAATGACACCCAAATTTATAAACTACACTTACAATCTCAAAACTGGAAAAATATCCAATGGAAATACAATTTGCAGGTGTTTGTACCCAGAACTGTTCTATATCCAGATACAATGTTGCTCCTCATTTCAGGTGGATCAACAGGTGGTCAGCCTTCTGAGAACGACAATGAGATAGGGATCAAATTAGTTCAGATGGCGAGTTCTCCTTTTGCCATTTTGCATCAAGTGCCTAACCAGCTACTCTATGACGGACGGAAAGAGGATGATTTAATTGCCCATGCTTTTGAGAGATATTTGGAGACGAAAGACAGCAGTTCGTTATTGCTTTTTCCAATGGTCAAGAGCGTTATTCAAGCTATAACAGCACTGATAGAATTCACCGAGAAAGAATGGCGCCGGCCAATTGAAAAATTTGTGATTACTAAGGCTTCTAAGCGTGATGGAACTAACTGGTTGGCGACGGCAGTTGCCCCCGGCATCAAAGCAACTATTCCTATGGTAATTGACGTTCTCAATATGCGAAATCAGATGGAATACCAGAAAACAACTTGGGGAAAATACAGCGAACAAATCAACGATTGTATCGTACGAGGCTTACAAGAAATCATGGAAACGGAAGAAGGTGAATCATTATTAGCACTAATTGACCCATATAGTTACCATTCATTGTTAACTATGCCAAAATTATCAGTGATTGGTACTAATGATCCGTATTGGTTTTTAGATGCTTTGAATATCTACTGGAATAATTTCCTCGGCCCAATCACGTGCTTTATGTACCTAATTCTGGGCACGGTTTGGACGATCAGGAACAAACTACCTATGACGGGACAGGATTTTATCGTTATATTGCTTCAGGCAAGCCATTACCTAAATTAGAATGGACACATACACAAAAGGATAATAAACTTCAAGTCGAATTTAACGTCGATAAAAAACCAGTCGAATTTCGTTTATGGTTGGCAACTTCGAGCAAACGTGATTTTAGAACAGCGAATTGGCTATCTGTGCCAGCAGAAGAAAAAAGTGAATTTATTGGTCAGGTAGAAATCCATCAAAACCAATACGCGGCACTATTTGGAGAATTTGTTTTCATAATCCATGGACATCCATGCCCATTTTCAACACAAATCAATATAGGAAAGATACAAGGGCCGCAACAGAAAAGAGCCGATTTTGACCACATCACGGTCAAAATCGGCTCTTTTGAAGCTCTGCTTATATGTTTAGATCGGGCGGGCCTAGTACATGCCACCCATGTCACCGCCACCGCCTGGAGGCATAGCGGGAGGTGGATCTTTTTCCGGAATATCAGCTACTAACGCTTCAGTTGTTAGCATTAGGCCGGCAATACTAGATGCATTTTGCAGTGCAACCCGAACCACTTTAGTTGGGTCAATTACACCAGCATCGAACATATCGGCATATTCGTCTTTTAGAGCATTGTAGCCAATACTGTGATCTTCGTCTTTGACTTTGGCAATCACCACAGAATCTTCTTGTCCTGCGTTTCGTGCGATCTGACGCAGCGGTTCTTCCAAGGCGCGTCGAATGATATCCGTTCCTACCACTTCGGTTGAATCTTCAAGGCCTAATTCATCCAAGGCTGAGATGGCGCGTACCAAAGCCACACCACCACCGGGAACGATGCCCTCTTCGACCGCAGCTCGTGTTGCGTGCATTGCATCTTCAACGCGAGCCTTTTTTTCTTTCATTTCAACTTCAGTAGCGGCGCCAACATTGATGACAGCTACACCACCAGCTAGTTTAGCTAACCGCTCTTGCAATTTCTCACTATCATAATCTGAGGTTGTCTCTTCAATCTGGCGGCGAATTTGTGAAATTCGACCTTGGATTGATTCTCGGCTACCTGCACCTTCAACAACAGTAGTGTTATCTTTGTCAATGACAATCCGCTTAGCAACACCCAAATCACTGATAGAGAGATTTTCCAGCTTGATACCAAGGTCTTCTGAAATCATGCGACCGTTGGTCAGGACTGCGATGTCTTCCAGCATAGCTTTACGGCGATCACCATAACCAGGCGCCTTGACCGCTGCGGCACGGATAGTTCCTCGAATGCGATTGACGACCAAGGTGGCTAAAGCCTCTCCTTCCACATCTTCCGCAATGATGAGTAGTTGCTTACCTTGTTGGGCCACTTTTTCTAGGACGGGCACGAGGTCTTTTAGTGAGCTAATTTTCTTTTCGTGTATCAGAATGTAGGCATCTTCTAAGACTGCTTCCATCCGATCAGAATCGGTGACAAAGTAAGGGGAAAGGTAGCCTCGGTCGAACTGCATACCTTCCACCACGTCGAGGTTAGTGTCAAGGCTTTTAGCTTCCTCAACGGTTATAACGCCATCTTTGCCAACTTTTTCGATAGCGTCTGCAATCAGGCTCCCAATGCTGTTATCATTATTAGCAGAGATAGCAGCAACTTGGGCAATTTCATCCTTGCCTTCGGATGGCCGACTTATGGTTGCCAACTTCCCTACAACAGCAGTAACCGCTTTTTCAATGCCCCGCTTAAGGGCCATGGGATTATGTCCAGCAGCCACATTTTTCAATCCCTCTTGGTAGATGGACTGCCCCAAAATGGTTGCGGTAGTTGTCCCATCACCAGCTACATCACTGGTTTTTGACGCAACCTCTTTAACCATTTGGGCGCCCATGTTCTCGTATGCATCTTCCAGTTCGATTTCTTTAGCGACGGTAACTCCATCTTTTGTTATGGTAGGAGCACCGAATTTTTTATCAATGACCACGTTTCGACCTTTAGGTCCAAGCGTTACTCTCACTGCATTGGCTAACGAATCAACACCACGTTTAATCGCATTCCGTGCGTCTTCGTTAAATGTCAGTTGTTTTGCTGCCATTTATTTAATTCTCCTTATTTTTCAAGGCTTTAGTTACGAGCTAATTTTGGCAAGAATGTCGTCTTCGCGTAAGATCAGGTACTCTTCACCTTCGTATTCTACTTCCGTCCCAGCAAATTTGCCGAACAGTACTTTGTCGCCAGCTGCAACATTAAGTTCTTGACGAGTTCCGTCATCCAGCAAACGTCCGTCTCCAACGGATACGACCTCGCCTTCTTGAGGTTTTTCTTTAGCAGTATCGGGAATAATAATCCCGCCACTGGTTGTCTGTTCGTCTTCGTTAGGTCGCTTGACCAAAACACGATCACCAAGTGGTGTTAATGCCATTGGGCTTTCTCCTTCGATTGTAAGTTTATCTCTGCAGCCTATTTCTGCAGTTTATTGCTAATTTTAATAGGTTAACCCATAGTTGCAAAGGTAGGCTGGGGTGCCAAATAGTCACCCCTCTCCCTCCAAGCTAAACGGGGGTGCCTATTTTACACCCCCCATGACTTAGTTGCAAGTTATTTTTCAAGTTGATGGCTTTGTTTGATTTAGCTGATTCATAGGCGGCAGAAATGATTTGATTGTTACGTATACCGTCAAAACCGCTAACGATAGGAGTTTCTTTCCCAATAACACAACGAAAAAAATGTTCAAATTGCAGTTGAAACAGATCTTCAAATTGTGAGTCTATAATTTCGATTTTATCTTGGACTGTACGCCTAATTTTCCAACCATTTTCGTTGTATACAATAACCGAACCATCTGTTCCATAGATCTCCAAGATTTGTGGTGATAACTGAGCAGAAAAACTTGTTTCTGTGACTGCCTGAGCACCACTTTCAAAACGTAACATTACTACACCTGTCTCTTCGACTGGATAATCATAGACAACATTAGAGCAGAAAGCACTAACATCGGTCGCCTCACCCAAAAACCAACGCAGTAAGTCAATACTATGCGCTCCCAAATCCATGATGCTGCCACCACCACTTTTGGCGGGATTGATATGCCAATCATTACTACTTTTGGGGGCATTCTTCATAAATGGCATTCGAGCGTAAACAATCGTACCGAAATGTTTTTCATTCAACCAGTGGCGGATTTTTTGAAAACAGGAATGAAAACGGAACAGAAAGCAGATTTGAAGATGAACCTGATTTAACTCGCAAGCATCTACGATTTGTTGAGATTGCTCTGGATTAAGAGCCAAAGGTTTATCGCATAGAACGTGAATTCCCTTTTCAGCCGCGGCTATAGCCTGTTCTGCATGGAGAAAAACTGGGGTGGCAATATAAACTGCATCCAATTCAGGGTCGATCAAAAGATCATTAATGTCAGTATAAGCAGCCATGGCTCCAAATTGTTCAGCCAATAGTTGACCACGTTCTTGATCTCGAGATAGAATAGCATGCAGTTCAGCGCCTTCCGATTTTTGGATAGCAGGTATAGACCGCCTTTGAGCTACACTTCCAGCACCAATTACTCCCCACTTCAGACTTTTCATAAAAACCTCTCTTTCTTAAAAACCAATCAATTTGACTTCCAATTGTAGATCAATTCCACTCTGAACTTTGACTGATGACTGAATAATTTGAACCAATTCCAAAACATCTTTTGCAGTAGCCCGACCATGATTAATAATGAAATTGGCATGAACATCTGAGACTTCAGCATCGCCGACTCGGACACCTTTCAGGCCACACTGATCGATTAACCAACCTGCAGAATGCTCAGCTGGATTTTTGAACATGCAACCAGCACTCCCCTCAACAAAAGGTTGTGATTGGATCTTTTTCTGGTACAAACGTTTCATTTCTTTTATTACTCGTCTCGTTTCTGATTGTGTTAGTTTCAGATCAGCGTAGATAGCACAAAAAAAATTATTAAGACTACTTTTTCTATACTCAAATTGTGCATGTTCAGTTGTTAAATCGACAACCTCTCCATTATTTGTGACAACTTGAACTAGGTGAACAACCTGACTGAAATCACAATTCCATGCGCCAGCATTCATTATCAAACCACCACCAACTGAACCTGGTATTCCGAGAGCAAACTCTACACCACTTAAGCCGTTTCGGGCCGCACTTTTCGCTAATTTTGCTTGGGAAACACCAGTTCCTACGCGAATTGAGGTGCCACTGACTATCAGTTTTTTAAATTCTCCACTTAGCCGGATAACGACTCCATCAAAACCCTTATCACTGACCAATAGGTTAGAACCTCGACCAAGAATAAAAGTGTTCACCCCATATTTTTTTTTAAATCTTGCAAGCTTAAGCAGCAAGCTGACTTGGTCTACTTCCAAATACGCAGAAGCATTACCGCCAATGCCGAAGTAGGTTTGTTTGCTGAGAGGATAATCGAAACGTAGGTTAGACTTGGGATAGGACTTACAAAGCTGCCAAAGGTCTGTTTGCCAATTTTTGGGGGCTAGGACTGTATCCATAATCGTTTGTTTAGCTTAAATAAAATGTGCTATTATTGGGGATAGCATAGCAAAATAGTCCGCCAAGATACCGCATAACGACTACGTTACCGCCAAACAAACGGACTGAAAAGAGATATATTTATGGCAACTAGGGTGGGAATTGTTGGAGCCTCCGGTTATACCAGTAGTGAGCTAATACGTTTGTTGGTTCAACATCCGTCTGTTTTTGAACTAACGCTCGTCACCTCTGAAACATATAATGGCCACCGAGTTGACCAAATTTTACCCAACCTTAAGGGATTTGTCGATCTTAACTTTGAGAAACTGAATATTGGTCGGTTAAAAGATTTTGTCGATGTTGTTGTCTTGGGAGTGCCACATAAAGTGGCAATGAGCTTTGTACCAAGAATTTTAGACCAAGGCTTGCGAGTTATCGATTTTAGTGCTGACTACCGGTTGCGTGAGAGGAGCATTTATGAACACTGGTATGAGTTAAAACACACAGACGAAAGTCGGCTAGGTCATGCCATCTACGGTTTACCTGAACAATACCGAGAGCTAATCCGCTCTGCAACATTGGTTGCTAATCCTGGCTGTTACCCAACAGGTGCAATACTGGCACTAGCACCACTTCTGAAGGATCATCTCATTGATACAAACACAATTATCATCGATTCCAAGTCGGGAATATCTGGAGCGGGTAGTAAACCCAAAGACGTTACTCACTACCCCAATCGTGAGTCGAATACCACCGTTTATGGATTGCCAAAACATCGGCATACTCCTGAGATTGAACAAGAACTAGGAGTAATTGCAGGAGAAAACGTACAAGTTACTTTTGCGCCCCATTTGGTACCGATGACACGAGGGATTTTAACAACTACATATGCAAGCCTGATTATACCTATGACCACTATTGAAATTCTGGAACGTTGTAAAAAAAACTATCGGAATGAGCCTTTTGTTCACGTGTTGGGCGAAGGTGAATACCCACAAACAAAAGCTGTTTTGGGCAGTAATTTTTGCCACATGGGCTTAGCCGTTGATCCCCGAACTCAACGTGTGATTGTTATGACAGCCATTGATAATCTTGTCAAAGGCGCAGCGGGGGCAGTAGTTCAAAACCTCAACTTGATGTATGGATTGGATGAAACTGCTGGTCTAATGTGGCCCGGTATGATGCCTTAAAATAGATTTTAAAAGTAATAGATTAATGAACTAAACAATAATTTGATGGGAGTAACAATGTTTGAAGAAATACAACAAATAAATTACAAGGGATTGTTGCAACAATACTGTCTGTTACGTTACCCGTCTCCACCTGTTTATGAGACTCGGAAAATTACAGTCGAAAATGATAATTTGCCACAATGGATGGTAAGTATCCAGTGCGCCAAAGACACCTTTGAAACTTCAAAACCAATATCAGGGAGCAAAAAGCATGCTGAGCAGGAAGCCGCCAAACAATTAATGGAAAAACTAGAATCTAAGCAAACTGAATTTCTCGCCGGTAATCAACTGCCCAATAGGTCAAATGAAACAACCTCGGAAGCAACAATTGAAAAAACTCCGATTTCTGTGCCGCCGGAACTAGTTTCTACTGCATTACAAGTAGCAAGCCAGCAGTTATCTGCTTCATCTAATACTCGACAGGGCCCCTACCGGCAAACAAAAAATGACGATTTTGTCGAACTGATTGGTCAATTAACCATCAAAATCATCCATTCGGTAGTTGAAGCGGCCGAAGAGAAAAATGGAGTTGATTTTGGCCAACGGCGTTTGGACCTTATCAAAAACAACCAAACTGCCGAATAATCGTATTCATTGACTGACCTATTTAGAACAACCCAACGTCCAAATTTTTCTGGCCGGCAAATCACGGTTTTTGGCCTCAGTCGCAGTGGACTCGCCGTTACAAAATTGTTAGTTAGTTTGGGCGCTAGGGTTGTTGGAACAGATAATCGTTCTATTAACGAGTTACAACCTGTCATTGATGAACTAAATCGTTTCGCCTTATCTCAACAGGCTACTATCGACTTTGTTTTGGACAAGCACAATGAAGATTGCATAAGTAATGCTGATTTGATTGTTGTCTCCCCCGGTGTTGCCGTTGATCAAGTCCCAACGCTGCGAATTGCTGCAGAACAGGGAATTCCAATCCTCAGTGAATTAGAAATTGCTAGTTCGGTCTGTTTATCCCCCATTATTGCTGTTACTGGTACGAAAGGCAAAACGACTACAACGATATTAACTGCTGAGATTTTAAAACACGGTCATTTTGGACGGGTTTTTCTAGCTGGTAATATTGGTCTACCACTATCTAGTTTAGCTTTAAATTTAACGGAAGAAGACATTGTGGTCGCTGAAGTAAGTAGCTTTCAGCTAGAAATGACTAGTTGTTTTCACCCAGCTGTTAGTACAATTCTAAACTTATCACCTGATCATCTAGACCGTCATGGAACAATTTCCGCGTACCAAAAAGCCAAGCAAAAAATCTATGCTAATCAGAATGGCAACGATTGGATCGTTCTCAACGCTGACGATCCATATACTGCTGGCCTAGCTAACTCGGTAGCCGTAAATGCCAAAACGACCTTATTTTCATTAACAGGTTGTTGCAATGACCAAATTGATGTTTACCTGAAAGACGGGCGAGTTTATTTAAAAGATTCCCAATCAACGCACTTTGTTGGGAAACAAACATCAATTGCCTTAGAAGGCCAACACAACTTAGCTAATGTGCTAGCTTCAGTTAGTATTGGTCAAATTTGTGGTGTCTCGCCTCAAAAGATGAAGCAAGCTCTTTACGATTTTGATAGATCCATTCATTTACCGCTGCAACATGCGTTTCAGCTTGTTTCTTCAGTTAATCAAATCCATTTCATTGACGATTCTAAGGCGACCAACGTTGCTGCAACCAAAGCCGCCTTAAAGTCGATTACTACTCAAAAACAGACAATCCTGATCATGGGAGGATATGATAAAGGTAATGACTATTCACCACTAATAGATCTTGTCAAACTACGAGTTAAAACTCTAATTTTATTGGGCAAAAATACGGAAAATATTCGAAACGCCCTCTCAGAATATGTCGTTACAGTGGGCGTGCCGACGATGGATTTAGCTGTAAGAAAAGCCTACGGGCATGCTTGCCCTGGTGATACAGTTTTACTCTCGCCAGCCAATGCAAGTTTCGATATGTTTACGGATTATAAAGCCCGTGGTCAAGCCTTTCAAAAATCAATTGTTCATTTACAAAAAAGTGTCGCCAGATAATAGTTTCCTTCATTGGCGTTGACTGTGTCCAGACCGACAAAATCAACATTTGATCATCAACTACTTTTTATTACCATCTGTTTGGTTTCCTTCGGTTTGGTAATGACGTTCAGTAGTGTTAGTCCGGCCCGAGCTATTCGCCAGTTAATAGCTGTTGGTTTTGGCCTAGTTGGTTTATGCTTCGTTTATATCATTCCACTTCATCTATACCAGAAATATGCATACCATTTGCTATTTAGTACGGTAATTACCCTTTTATTAGTTTTTACGCCAATTGGTCATCAAGTCATTTCTCCTAATCATAATCAAATATTCCATCGTTGGATTAAAGTTGGTCGTTTTCAATTTCAGCCAGTAGAGTTAGCCAAGCTAAGCCTAATTATCTACATGGCTCATTTTTTAGTCTCTAAGCAACACCAAATTCACAGTCTTCATCGTGGTGTTTTGCCTTCATTAGTAATTTTAGGTGTTGTCTTTTTATTGTTATTTCTACAACCAGACTTTGGGTCAGCCGTGCTGATTAGCTTGGTGGCCCTTGGTTTATTGTGGGTTGGAGGTGCAAGACTGACCCAAATTTCATTTGTGTTTTTTTTGGCCACCTTTCTAGTTTACGGTTGGATACAAAATGACAGTTACAAAATGAAACGTCTGACCGACTTTATTCGATCTAAAGGATCAATTTTCGATACTCACTATCAGGTTGAACAGTCTCTAAACGCAATAGCTTCTGGAGGTTTTTTTGGTGCTGGGATCGGCAATAGTATTCACAAACTTGGTCGTTTGCCCTATGCCGAAACTGATTTTATATTTGCTGTGGTTGCCGAAGAACTAGGTTTGTTTGGTGCGATGGTCTTAATTGGCCTATATATGTTACTTGTTTGGCGAGGTATTCAAATCACACTTCGAGTAAGTAAGGAATATCGTTGCTCTAATGGCACATCAAACCATTTACTTTCTACTAATAATTCGGCCTCCGTTAATGTAAACAGATTTGGAAGTCTAGTTGCTTTCGGTATTACTGCTCAATTAGGCTTACAAGCATTTATCAATATTGGCGTAGCGCTCGGTGCTTTACCAACAAAAGGTATCACACTACCTTTCATCAGTTGTGGCGGATCTTCTTTGATGATGAGTATCATTAGCATCGGTATTTTGTTAAATATTTCCCGCATACCTTCAATTGTAAGAAGAGGTTCCCAAAATGTTTTTTAATGATCGAAAAAACGCAATTGAGGTTGTTATTTCTGGTGGCGGGACTGGAGGCCATATTTATCCGGCAATTGCCATTGCCAAAGCTTTGCAGCAGATTGCACCGGAGTTACGGATTGCTTTTATTGGGGCTAAAAATCGGTTCGAAGCGAAAATAGTGCCAAAATATGGCTTTCCATTCTACCCAATCTCGGTGGCTGGTTTTCCTCGTCGTTTGACTTGGCAATGGCTTTCAGTCATTCTGAAGTTGGCAACCAGTTTTGTTCAAACTTTTAAATTACTTCAGCAGTTGAAACCTCAAGTGGTAATTGGTACTGGTGGCTATGTTTCTGGCCCTGTTCTTTTTGCCGCTTACCTGAGACAAACTCCCATCTTTTTGCAGGAACAGAACGCTATTCCAGGACTGACCAATCGCTTGTTAGCGAATTTGGTAAAGGTAGCTTACTTGGGTTTACCAACGGCGCAGTCATATTTTCCTATCGTGGGGTTGACCACGGGCAATCCAATTCGAGCCGAAATGAATTATTCAATATCAAAAACTGATGATTTGTACCGAAAATATGGTTTGTCGCCACGTTTGAAAACGGTTTTTGTAATGGGGGGAAGCCAAGGAGCAACTGTAATTAATCAACTGATGATGGAGATGATAAAGAACATTCAGGGTTCCAATACTTTTCATCAATTCCAAATAGTTCACCAGACCGGCCAATTGGATCAAAAATTAGTAAACGATTTTTATCGAAACCATCCATATATATCAGCTTTAGTAAAACCCTATTTCAATCAAATTGAAGAGATCTATACTTTGACTGATTTGCTCATTTGCCGAGCCGGCGGATCAACAGTGTCAGAAATCACAGCTTTTGGTATACCGGCAATATTGATTCCGCGGCCTTCTAATGACAATCATCAGTATCATAATGCAAGAGTATTGGTCAAAGAAAAGGCCGCTGTTATTCGCAATCAGGAACGAACCAACCCGATGGAATTATTCCAATTGATTCTTAATCTGCTATCTGATGATCAACTATTGTCTAAAATGGCAACCAACAGCCGTCAGATGAGTAACCCAAACGCAAGTCAAGAAATTGCACGCTCTATTTTGGAACAAATTAGTTATCAAGCCTAAACTTACTGGAATTTCATTTGCTTCTTATGTCAGAATCAAAACGCCATATATTCGACCAAACACAAAAGATCCATTTTGTGGGAATCGGTGGCGCCGGCCTATGCAGTCTCGCCGAAATTTTGGCTAATTATGGCTTTATCGTCACTGGATCCGATCACCAGCAGAACGAGTCAACTCTCCGGCTATCGAACCTCGGTTTAACCATTTTTCATGGACATCAAGCGGAACACGTTAATAAAGCCGATGTATTGGTAGTTTCACCAGCCATCCCAAACAATAATCCTGAAGTTCAACAAGCTCTAACTGATATGATTCCCGTTATTCGTGGTGCTGAGATGCTTTCTGAACTAATGTGCTCTCATTATAGTATTGCTATTAGTGGGACACATGGAAAAACAACGACTACCGCCATGACTGCGTCTGTACTAGAACAACTTGATCCTACTGTTATTGTCGGTGGAAAAATGATTGATATCGGTAGTCATGCCCGCGTTGGAAAAAGTACCATTATGGTTGTCGAAGCAGATGAAGCGTATGGGTCAATTAAATTTTTTGCACCAAGTCTTGCCGTTGTCACATCTATTGATGAAGATCATCTAGATTATTATCGAGATTTGGATGATATATGCCATACTTTTCTCGACTTTACCAATAAAGTTCCCTTTTATAGTTCCGCCATTCTCTGTTTAGACCAAAAAAACATCCAAAACCTTTTGCAAAAAATTCGAAAACCGTACGTCACTTATGGAATTCAGACTGAGGCCGATATTAGGGCTAGCAAAATCCAATTTTTGGATAACCAAAGCACATTTATTGTTCATTCGTATGGTACTGAGCTAGGAGAAATACAGCTTAATATGCCGGGGTTGCATAATGTGTCTAATGCTCTGGCTGCTATTACTGTCGCCCTGACAATCTCACCAGCCATCGGCAAGGTTACATTTGCACAAATCAAAAATGCACTCGCTAACTTTAGAGGAATCCACCGCCGATTTGAGATTTTAGGTATAGCCAAGGATATCCTGATTGTGGATGACTATGCTCATAATCCAGCAAAACTGCGCGCTGTTTTTCATGCGGCTAAAACTGGATATCAACGACGAGTCGTAGGTATCGTACAACCACATCGCTACCAACGAGTACAGTCCTTGATCAGTGAATTTGCCTCTGCTTTTTCAGATACGGATTTGCTCTTTATGACTCCAATTTATGGTGCTGAAGAGAAACCAATCAATGGTGTGTCTGGTGAATTTTTAGCTGAAGTTGTACGAGAACAAGGCCATCAAAATGTCATTTATAAACCAATTTTGGACACCGAAGAAGTGTCAGAACATCTACAAGCCAATGATATTGTGATTACAGCTGGCGCTGGTGATATTTGGAAATTTGGTCGCCAATTATTGATTCATCTAAAAAATAATGTTTAATACTCAGATTAACGTTGAATTACCCCAGAAAACCGTTCAAGAGCAATCAGAACCAAAAATTGTTACACAAAGTGTAAAAGCTTTTATCTTATTATTCATCGTATTGTCGATTAGCCGATGTTTGTTTGATAAATTAGATTTAAAGCAAGTATCAATCGTCGGCAGCCAACGTTATTCTAAAAAAGAAATTCTTTACGCATCTGGCCTGAGTTTAGATCAAGATAAAATGCTAGGAATTTCACTACCCAAACTGACAAAAAGAATTAAGAAAACCTTGAGTTATATCAAGGATGTCCAAATTTCAAAGCGTAACCTTGATCGATCAGTAGACATATTGGTCACCGAGCGGTTACCTTATGCTATCGTTGAAATTTTGACACAATCTCAGAAAAAGTTCGCTCTGGTGGATATCGAGGGGTATGTGTTAAAATGTTCGGATAATCTTAAAAAGTTGATTAAAACAGATACAACTGATCAGACCTATATGTTTACTTTCCGAACAAAGTTTGCAAGAAGGCATCGAGTTAGTGTGTTTGAAGGTAGCTTGCTCCCAGAAAATCAAAGAAACGGCTTCTTCGTATGTCAACGAGTTTTTTCTGAAATTAAACAACAAGTACCCGAACTGGTATCTCAAGTTAGAACTATCGCTGTTGATTTGAGAATGGATCAATCCTCTACAATAAGAGCTAACAGTTGTGAGTATTCAATCACTCTTAATTGTGAAGGTTTGCCTGAGATTTTGTTATCGACAAACCTAATCCAAGATGGATTACGGAAGGTAGGAGCCCTCATACGATCAGATCAAATGCGTGTTGTAACCGACCAAATGCTAAATGGCTACTTAGATGCGAGGTTCGAGAACGTTCTATATTGGGGAGAAGAAGGAAATGGCAAGTGATGACATTGTTGTTGGTTTAGATATTGGTACCAGTAAAATTGCCACTATTATTGGCAATACTTGGCAATCCGATCCGGAGAAAATCGAGATTGTTGGTGTTGGTAAGTCACCTTCTGAAGGACTGCGAAAAGGTGTGGTTGTCGACATTGAAAAAACTACTGCTTCTATTCGGGAATCTGTAAAAGAAGCAGAAATAATGGCTGGTGTCCAAGTTGGTTCAGTCTACGCTGGCATTGCTGGTGGACATATTATGGGACATACCTCAGAAGGTGTAGTGGCAGTAGCTGGAGAGGGACACGAAATTACTAAATCGGATGTGGATCGGGCTATTAATACTGCAAAGGCAACGGCGACTCCGGTTGACCGTGAGGTTATTCATGTCTTGCCACAAGACTTTTCGGTTGATGATCAAGAGGGAATCAAACATCCAATTGGTATGTCAGGAATTCGGCTTCAAGCTAATGTCCACATCATCACTGGTGCAGTGGCCTCAGTGCAAAATTTGCTCAAAAGTGTGAATAATGCAGGCCTATCAGTTGAAGACATTGTCTTAGAACCAATAGCTTCTGCCGATTCAATTTTATCAGTGGATGAGCGGTCGGTCGGTGTAACTTTAGCCGATATGGGTGGTGGCACAACAGACATTGTGATTTATCAAGAAGATGCACTACGTCATACAAAAGTAATTTCTGTTGGTGGCGACCACGTGACCAATGATATAGCTCAGGTGTTGCGAATGACCCCTTACGACGCTGAGATATTGAAACGTCGCAAAGGTTGTGCTTTAGCAGACTTGATCGAATCGCATGAAAAAATTCAACCGCCAACAGTGAGTGGAATGCCCGCCACTGTTAATTCAGGTAGTCGAATACAGAGACCGCGGCTAATTGACCGCCAACATTTGGCTGAAATTGTTCAGTGTCGTATGGAAGAAACACTGAACATCATTCACAACGAAATTGCATCTTTCAAAGTACCAATACCGGCTGGACTAGTGTTGACCGGTGGCACTTCCCTGATTTCAGGATTAATGGAATTGGCCCACGATCGACTTCCATACCCAGTACGAATTGGTTACCCCAAGCCTTTGAAAGGATTGAGTGCACATGTTAATAGCCCAATTTTTGCTACAGGTGTAGGGCTAGTAATGTACGGTACTCGTATGCGACAATCAGCGGAAGGTGTCAGGCAATTTATGAAGCCAGGTGATAATTTATTTGAACAAATTCTGCAGCGGATGAAAGAGTGGTTCAGTGAATATTTTTAGACTATTAAAGTTATACAACTGGCCTCAACTAACTTAACGACCTAGGATTCTTCGTACTGTATTTCGGTTAATACCTAGCATTCGCGCTGTCTTTGATTGATTTTTGTCTGTAAATTCATATACTTTTTTTACATACCAATTCTCAAAAGTTTTGCGAGCTTCATTATAAGGCTGAATTGTCAGCAAATGGTTTAGCTCTCCTAAATTGCCTTCAATGTGTTTCTGTGGGACTCCTGAGTAGTCGTGTTCGTTCTTCGCGGCAAGATCAAGGTTATCTACAGAAATGGATTGGCTATCGGAAAATAGTACATTCCTTTGTACAACATCCATTAGTTCTCTTACGTTTCCATCCCAAACTTTTTTTTCTAAAAAATCGATAGCCTGTGTGGTAAAGTATCGGTCGACTTGATATTCTTGACAGAATTTTTTACAGAAGTGTTGTACAAGTAGACGAATATCCCCTGTACGTTTTTGTAGATTTGGCAGATTAATTGGTAATGCGCTCAGTCGAAAATATAGGTCTTGCCGAAAAAGCCCATCCACCATCGATTGTCTGAGATCTCGGGTGGTCGCGGCGATGACTCGCACATCGACGGTTCTTTCTTGATTTTCACCGATTCGCTTAATTTTCTTTTCTTGTAAAACTCGGAGCAGACGGGGCTGCATGATCAATGGCATTTCGCCAATTTCGTCTAAAAATATGGTGCCACCGTTAGCTGCTTCAAACGCACCTAAACGCTGATCAGTAGCCCCACTAAAAGCACCTTTTTTGTGTCCAAAAAGTTCATCCTCTATCAAATCTTCCGGAAAGGCAGCACAATTCAGGGGTAAAAAAGGGCAATCTGATCGCTGGCTATGGTAGTGGATAGCTTGGGCAACTAGCTCTTTTCCAGTGCCCGTCTCTCCTGTAATTAGTGTTGCTGGTACAGAATTAGCACTTTGATCAATCTCGGCTATTCGTTCAATCTGATCGAAGATTTTCCGCATAGATAATGAGGTGCCAACAATAATCTGTCCCGTTGCATAAGGGAAACCGCCGATGCGGTTAATGTTTTGATTTTGTTGCCGACGAATAGTTTTCTCCAAACGCAATCGTTCATTAATGGCTTGAACACGAAACAGCAACGCATCCAGAAAGCCACTTCCTTTTTCGATGAAATCTGTTGCGCCTCTCCGAATAGCCTCCAAAGCATTTTCGATTTGGCTATTACCAGTTACAACCACAATCTTACAGTCAGGGTGTTGTTGTCGAATGTAAGATAAAAAAGACAAACCTTCTAGGTCCGATTTTGTTTGTTCCAGCTCAGTTTTTTTTGGAATGATAGCCTGAAAATTGGTCATTTCAAATGAAAGATCGAGCAAGATAATATCTGGGGAAAATTGAGCCAGCTTAGAAATAGCTTCCACTGGAGTTGCTGCCGTTTCAAAAATCATTTCGAGAGGTGATAACTTGCGTTGGTAATGCTGCCAAAAAGCTATTTCGTCTTCGATAATCAGGACTTTGCTCTTCATTTTTTCAATTTTTAGCGAGGTTTAAGTGGATTATCCAGCCTTTGGTATCAGCAGGCTTGTACTTTTTTTCTTCCGAAGCACCGTTGCGTAGATATTTAGAAGTATGCCAAAGACAAATCCGCTTACTATCTGGTAACCAATGGATGTTTGTCAATCGCAGATTGGTACGGGCAATTTGCCATTTTCGGCGATTCTGCAGGTCATAAATCCAGACCATCCACTGTAATCCCATGCAGTCAGAACGTTCCAAAAAAGCTAATCGATGACCAGTTGGAGACCAGGTTGGTGCAGTATGTTTAAAAACTTTTGTTTCTAGTATTTTCCTGCTATTCGTAATGTGAAGTCGTTTGTCCAACACTGGATCTAACTTAGTTTGGCCGGTTTGTACGTGGGCCAAATAAGTCCCATCCTCTGACCATTTTAGGCTTTGAAGTCGACGGCACTGTGTTGGGATAGTTTGTAGTCTATGACCAGAAACATTATAAATGGCAACTTCAGCACGACCTGTAGTGAAATGATAACCACCGAGGCCAATGGCAATTTTTTCCCCGTCTGGGGACCAAGCCGGTGGGACCAAATAAGAAAACGAATCAACTTGTCCATTAATCGGAACACGAGCTATAGTATGCAAACTACTACCGTCAATATTGACTTGATACAAAACATCCTCATTATCTTCCCAGCGTCGAAAGGCAACCTGATTCGCAGTTGGTGAGCAAGCGGGCGCATCCCCTTTTACAATTTTGATAAGTTCTTTGGTCATAGGATTGATTGCCCAAATGTAGCTTTCCTCTCCTTCGTAGGCTTCAAATACAATCCATTTACTATCTAATGACCAAGACAAATTAGGATTATAGAAATTGCCCTTACATTGTTTGTGAAATTGACGACTTTTAATCGAAAAAGTCCACAATTCACTGGCTTGCCAATACTGTCCTGATAGATTAGTTCGGCGTAGAAAAGCAATAAACTTACCATTGGGAGACCAGTTAGGAACTTCTGCCCCGTTTATTAAAGAAATTGATTCGATCTGTTGGCTAATATCCATATTAAACTGAACTGATTCTTTATCTGAAAAATAACCAACAGCACTAGCTCGAACCCAACCGCGCTGACCGTTAGGCAACTGAACATGATGGAATTCTTTATGCCTCTCATTTCCTTTTCGACTCAAAGTAATTGGGGTTAGAATCGGTATCATCATGCCGTCATTCAGCTCTACAATAATTGATTGTTCAGTTTTGCCTGTCGTCATTGGCGGAAATCTGTAAACGGGTAATTTGTCTTGAACAATTGTACCAATGGTCATCTTAGATTCTATTTTGTCTGCCGTTTTTTTTTCAGTTGATTCGAGCGGGCAAAAAGCATAAACATAACCATCATAGGAAGTTACATATAGCATATTATCCGCAATAGCTGGTGTAGAATCAATGTAGCCATCAGTCTGGTAACTCCAAACAATATTTTGGTTCATTTGGTCAATAGCATAAAGTTGATTGTCGCGACTACCAATATAAACTGTACCATTAGCTATTATGGGATAGCTCTGACTAAATGGGATAACCTTTTGCCATTGGTCAGCTCGATGAAACGGTTGACTTGGCATTAGCCGTCCATTGTGGCAAATGAAAGCTATATCATTGATTTGAACATGTCGATTTTCTTTCCGCAATAGTTGACCATCTATTGCTTGTAAAAGGTAAATAGTATGATTATAACTACCAGCGTAAACTATTCCGTTATCAACCAAGATTGGTCCGTTAACCCAGTTTTGTACTTTGAATCGCCAAACTTCCTGGCCACTTATCATTTCTAGTGCGTAAATATAGCCATCCGTAGAACTAAAGAAAACGAACTCATTCCAAACAGCAGCGGAAAAACGGATAGCACCTTCTGTGTTGAATTTCCATTTTACCCCCCATGATTTAGCTGAGAGAGCATAAAAAGAGTGATCCGTTGAACCGATGTATACAATATCCTCAACTACTACTGGACTAGCCTGTATTTGACCCCCAGTTTTAAATTTCCATTTCAACTTTAGTGGCGGTATTATTTTCTCGTCGTTGCTTTGGCCTGATTGTTTCAAGTCGGACATAAACATCGGCCAATCTTGGATGCGTTGTGTTTTAGAAACAACAATCGGGTCAGTTGACCTGGGTTTTGCTGGCGGAAGATTGTCTGATTCACAGCCAATCAAAATCACTAATATAAAAAGCGAGTAGGAAAAAATAACTAATCGAGATATATCATCACGAATCATTTACTTAAAATCCAATGCTTGAACAATGTCAGACATTATGAAATTAGACTTGAGTTTTCATTTTTAGGACAGTTGAACATAAAATTCAAAAAATCTAGTAAGCTTAAAAGAGCAGTTTTTGGTCTGGTATAATTAACCAATAGAAACTACAAGTTCGTTTCGATTGAAAGTTAGTTAATTCTTTTTCTTATGAGGAAAAACTGTTTAAATGCCTAGATCTTAGATCTGAACTGGCAAAAATTATCACTAAAAAAGATTAGATCGTCCATAGTGACTGCGGTGAGTTTCTACCTTTATTTCATAACAAAGCTAACACAAAAATTTCGTCACAGCCAACATGATTACTCTATCTTGCGTAAATGCTCATTAACTAGATCTAGTAATTTTTCTAAGTCAAAATTTAAAGGGTAGTAAATGACAGTTTTAGTCCTTTAATTGATCTTGGAATACGGACTGAAGCTTTTTCATTTTTGGCGAGATAATGACCATGCAATAAGGTTGAGAGGGATTCGTGCGGTAGTAGTTTTGGTGATAAGCTTCTGCAGAATAAAAGACCGGAGCAGGCGAAATTTCGGTCACAATCGGATCTGGCCACAAGCCAGAACCTTCGGTTTCTTTTTTTGATCGAACTGCTGCCAAATGTTGTTTATCATCATGATAAAAAATAACGGATCGGTATTGAGTTCCAACATCGGCTCCTTGACGATTAAGTGTGGTTGGATTATGTGTGTGCCAAAAAACCTCTAGCAGATCGTCATAGGCTATTTTTCTGGGATCAAATGTAATTTGCACGACCTCAGCATGGCCAGTAGTACCCGTACAAATTTGTTTGTAAGTCGGGTCGGCAACTGTACCTCCGGCATATCCTGAAATGACTTCTTTTACCCCTTTTAGGCGTTGAAACACGGCCTCTACACACCAAAAACACCCCCCCCCAAGGGTAGCGATAGCTTGTTTTTCGTTTTTCACTGTTTGTACCTCTTTATCTGTTATTTGTTTTTTTGTTTGATATTGGGTGGCTGGTGTTACTATTTTCTGATTTGTTTTTGGCTTTTCAATTACACAGCCAGAGTACATTATAGAAACCATTAAAATCAATAGGCAAAAGGGGGTTCTATGTTTGTAGAATTTGGTCATCTCTGAATCTCGAACTCGATGGTACTAGCCTGATAGTATCAAAGTAGTCTTTGTTTTTCAAGTTTTAACGTCCTCTTATATATGATAATATGATCAGTGTGAAAAGTATTCGCTCCATAAAACTCCAGTTACAAATTATTTTATTTCATCCCTTTATTTTATTTCAATTTCTGTACATCCAGTTAGTAACTACTGAAATTGTACAATTTGTTGATGTCACATCTGAAGTAGGAATTAAATTTCGACACGAAAATGGCTATTCGAAAAAACATTTTATAGTGGAGACCCTTGGATCAGGTGTTGCGATTTTCGATTATAATAGTGATGGTTGGGTCGATCTATATTTTGTCAATAGTGGTTTTATCGATCAAGTTAATAATAATCTATCTAATTCTCTTTATCGAAATTTAGGTGATGGGAGTTTCACTGATGTAACCGAAATGTCATCAGTTGGAGACACAGGATTTGGCATCGGTGTGTCTGTTGGAGATTATAATAATGATGGTCATCCCGATCTTTACATTACTAATATAGGACCCAATGTTCTATATCGTAACAATGGCGATAGTACATTCACGGATACAACGCAATTTGCTGGTGTCGGATATGATGGGTGTAGTACAGGCTGCGCTTTTTTTGATTTCGACCGGGATGGAGACCTTGATTTATACGTGGTCAACTATGTGACTATTCAGGAGATGAATCATATAACTAGCAAAGACGGCTATAAAAACCCACTCTTCTATCAGGGAGCTGAGGATATATTATACCAAAATGAAGGAAACGGGACTTTTACTGAAATAAACAATGGCAGATTCATGAGCCTAGAAGAAAAAATGCTCCTTTTCAAGGATGCTCGTGGACTTGGTGTGGTTGCTACCGATTTCAATCAAGATTGGTGGCCTGACATCTACATTGCTAACGACAAGTCCAAAAATCTTTACTTTCACCACAATGGTTTGGAGTTGACCGACCAAGTAATTTTCACGGAATCAGCGACCCTTATTGGCGTTGGTTACAATGGTTTTGGGGAGCCGTTGGCTGGAATGGGAATAGCGGTTGGTGATTATAATAACGACAGTAATATTGACATCTTCGTCACTAATTTTGCCTACGAATACAATAATCTTTATCGATGTGAATTCAGCAGTAGTAACAACGTATTTTATTTTGATGATACAAATACAGCAAAGCTGGGTGATCCTAGTTTTCTTTACGTAGGTTGGGGAACAACTTTTTTTGATTTTGATAACGACGGTGATTTGGATTTATTTGTTGCTAACGGTCATATTATGAATGACTCTGAACTCAAATCCGATCAGCTGACTTATGCACAACCTGACCAGCTATTTGAAAATCAACTAATTCAACGAAAAGATGCATATTTTATTGACATTTCTGGAAAAAGTGGAAAATATTTCTCTCAACGTTATGTCGGCCGAGGGGCCGCCCATTTAGACTACGATAATGATGGTGATCTAGATTTGCTGATTTCTAATTCAGGACAGTCGCCAATTTTGCTTCGTAACAATGGTGGAAATCAGAAAAACTGGTTAGCCATTACCTTAGTCGGTCAAGCAATAGGAGCTAAACTGAAAATCCAATCTGGCGGTCAAACTCAAATTCGTCAAGTAGAAAGTAGTGCGAGCTACTGTTCTGTCAATGATCCTCGTGTCTACTTCGGAATTGGATCAGCTAAGGTTATCAACCAACTTGAAATTTGGTGGAACAAAGATCATTCTCAAACTTTGATTAACATTCGGGCTAACCAACACTTAGTAATCTTTCAGAAATCTTCCAATGTGGACTAAATTCATCTAAATAGATAATTCATTATCGTCATTGGCAAAAAGCGCTGACACAAAATCTTGAGCTACGAAATCTCGCAAATCGTCTAGCTGCTCACCAATACCGATTAACTTGATGGGGACACCAATTTCTTGACGAATAGCAATTACGATCCCACCTTTAGCGGTACCGTCGAGTTTAGTCACTGCCACTCCGGTTACAGGTACAGCTTCATTGAAAACCTGAGCTTGAATAATAGCATTCTGACCGGCAGTACCATCGATAATCAACAACACTTCGTGCGGAGCTTTAGGGATTTCGCGCGATATGACTCGTCCTATTTTAGCCAGTTCATCCATCAATGGCTTTTTTGTGTGCAACCTTCCAGCAGTATCAATAATTAATACATCTGTTTTGCGAGATTGAGCTGCATGAAGTGCATCAAACACAACTGAAGCAGGATCAGTACCCTCATTGCTGCGAATCAGATCTGCACCGGTCCGTTCGCACCAAATCTGCAATTGTTCGGCAGCTGCAGCTCGGAAAGTATCTGCTGCTGCCACTAAGACTGATTTCCCTTCTGATTTAAATCGGTGGCATAATTTACCTATTGTAGTTGTCTTTCCTGCACCATTCACCCCCAAAACCAGAATAATATGAGGATTATCGTGGACGGACACTGGTTGATTATCTTGGCCAAGCATGTTTTGAACCTGTTCCTTGATTACGGCTTCCAAATCAGCTGATTCATTAATGCTACGTTCCTCAACAATACCCCGCACGTTATTCATCAAAGTCATAGTCGCATTGACTCCAACATCAGACTGAATCAGAATTTCCTCAATTTCCTCCATCAATTCTTCATCAATTCGGCGACCAATCTGCAACAAACTTTGGATTTGGGTAACTAGGTTTTTTCGTGTTTTAGATAGACTATCAGTCAGTCGTTGAAACCAACGATGTTTTTGAGGTCTTAGTCCGGTATCGGTTACTGATTTGGGATCGTTGGAGAGATTATTAGGCACATCCTCAACTGGAGGTTGCTCTAATGGTAAAACTTCAGATTGATCATCTTTTGTTTTTCGTCGACGGAATAGGTTCTTGAGCATTTAGGCTCCAAACTAAAGTCTAGTAGGTCTTCCTTAAGATTAGAGAATTTATGTTAAACATAGTCGCTTAGTTTAGCCGAAACCAACTTAGAAACACCTGCCTGCTCCATTGTCGCACCATACATTATATCTGCGGTTTCCATCGTTCTCTTGTTATGGGTGATAATGACAAATTGGGTCTGTTCGGCGTAATTCTGTACTAAATTGGTGAATCGGAGGACGTTTGATTCGTCAAGGGCGGCGTCAACTTCGTCCATTACACAAAAAGGACTCGGCTTAATTTTGAAAATGGCAAACAAAAGAGCGACTGCTACTAGCGAGCGCTCTCCACCGGATAGCTGTGCGATAGTTTGAGGACGCTTACCGGGTGGGCAAGCAATAATATCAACTCCAGCTTCTAAAATATCTTCCTCGTCTGTCAAGCAAAGTTCTGTTTCACCACCATCAAATAATTCAGCAAACACTTTTTGGAAGTTGGTCTGGATTTGAGTGAACGTATCAAGAAAAGTAGTTTTAGAGGTTTGGTTAATCTTCTGAATAGCTTGATAAGTACTTTCCAATGATTTCTGTAGGTCTTCTCGCTGTGAAACCAAGAAAACTTCTCTTTCTTTGTGTTCTTGGTAAGCAGAAATCGCCTTCATATTAACCATTCCCATATCCTCAATTTCTTTTTTGAGTGTTTCAATGTGGGAAACTAATTCAAAATGAGAAACGTTTTTCGGATCTTCAATCGATGGTTGATCAAGTTTTAATTCCTCTATTTTTACCTGATATTTATCTTGAATATTAGCAGAAATCGCCTTAATTTGCATCTGTAATTGTGTCTGTGTAACCTCCATTTGATGCCTGATGCGATTCTGTTTTTCATATTGACGACGCATCTGACGATGTAACTTTTGAGCTTCAGAAGTAGTCGTCGTTAATTCAGTCTGTTCGAATTCTAATTTCTCGAGCCTTTCAACCACAGTAAACTTGTCTTGCTCTAATTGCAAAAACACTTTCTGACCATTTTCAATCTGTTCAGTAATATTTTGCTTAGAAGTTTCGTCTGATTCGATAATTTGCTGTTGTTCGTTAATACTAATCTTAATCTGCGCTTGGTTTTGATTAATCTGATTCAAAGCGGATTGGAGCGATTGATATTTTTCACGTTTGCTGGCTAATATAATTTCTAATTTTTGTGAGGCTTGATCAACCTCTTGTCGTTTGCCTCGTTCAGATCCAATCTGTTCAGTCAGACGACTAATTCTTCTGAGCAAAATCTGACGGGATTTTTCAGCCTCCTGAAATTGGATTTGTAGATTATCTCTATCAGACGCGAACTCAGTATTCTGTACTTGCAAACCTTTTTCCTGTGAGGTAACTTGTGAAATTTGCTCCCCGATTTCATTTACCCGAGATTGTGCTTGCGCCAAGTCTTTTTGGTAACCTTGGTATGCGATTTGTAGATCTTGCCATTGAACTGTTAAGGATTGGCGTATCTGTTGCAAATCTGCTGTCTGTTTGACTACCTGGTTTCGCTTCTTATTTTTTTGCTCAATTCGTTTGGAGAGGCGGTCTATCTGGTCTTGTAATTCTTCCAACTCACGTGATCGGCTCAATAAACCAGAAGATTGTCGAGAATTATGACCTCCTGTTACTGCTCCAGAAGTGTTTAGGACTTCACCTTCTAGCGTTACTAAACGGGCTTTGGGTCGATAACGGCGGGTTAAATCAATAGCGGTATCAAGGTCTTCAACCACCAAAGTATTGCCCAATAACTGATCAATGGCTATTTCATACTTAGTGTCACAACCAACTAACTCACTAGCTATACCAATGACACCTGCACGTTGCAGTAAGCTATCATCATCAAAATATCGAGGACGTAAAATGTCCAATGGTAGGAAAGTTACTCGACCCGCCCGTGTACGTTTGAGAAAGTTAATAGCAGTTTTTGCATCATCAGCCGTTTCGGTAATGATATTCTGGATAGCACTGCCTAGAGCTACCTCTATCGCTAACTCATAATCTGAGTCGGTGACAATTAACTCAGCTACTACACCACAAATACCACTAAACTCTGCAGGTTCAATTGACTTGGCTTTGAGAATAGCTCGAACACCTGTGTAAAAACCTTCATAAGTACTTTGAAGATCTTTGAGCGATTTTAATCGGGACACACTAACACCTAGTGAGTCTTTAATTCCACTAATTTCGCTTTCTAATTGGCGTAGACTTTTTTGTAAAACTGCTAACTGTTCCACCACTTCTGTTTTTTTTGTATCAACTTTTAATAGGTCAACTTTAGTTTCTTGACCTTGTTTGTTGGACTCAGAAGCTGTGGCTTTCGCCACTTCTAATGCTTCAGCCAAAGACTCTACCTGCTCCTGAACTTGGTTCAGATGTTCAGTTGAATACTCTAACTTACTGTTCAAAGATGACAACTGATTTTCAGTTTGAGATATTTGGTTCGTAGCTGCATAGAGATCAGTTTGGGATTGGCTAACAGATTGTTCTGTATCTTGAATTCGTTGATCCAAATCGCTGAGAACTCGTCTGCGGGCAGTTAGTTTGCTTTCCTCCAGTTTTAGGTAGACATCTATTTCCGTTTGTTCCTGCTGATGAGATTGGCTTTGTTCTGTCAAACCATCAAGCTGTTTCTGGAGAGAAGTAATCGCCTGACTTGCTCTTTGCCTCTGCTGTTGGATGTTGAGTTGTCGTTCTTTGAAGAGGGCTATTTGACGTTCAGTTTTTTCGATTTTTGACTCAAAATCCCGAATGATAACCGACTCTTTTTTAATATCACACTCTAGTTCGGCTTGGCGGATTTCTGCTACTTCAACCTGCTGTTCCGTTTCTTGAATAGTCTGATTAGCTTGAGAGGAAGCGATCAAAACATTCTCCAAATTAGCCTGTGTTTCTGATAATTCTCGAATAAATTGATTATATTCTCGAAAACTAAGATCCACCTCTAATTCTCGGAGTTGGCGTTGTAAGTGTTGATAGCGTTCAGCCTGAATAGACTGTTCTTTGAGATCAGCGGTTTCTCGTTCTAGCTCATGGATAACATCGTTGATACGAACAATATTACCTTCGGTGTCTTCTAGTTTCTTGAGAGCTTCTTTTTTTCGCTGTTTGTACTTGGTAATACCAGCAACCTCATCAAAAAGGAATCGACGTTCTTCCGGACGTGTGTTCAGGATTTGATCAATTTTGCTTTGCTCCATAACTGAGTAAGCACTAACACCAATACCGGTATCCATAAATAACTCAGTTATGTCCTTCAATCGACAAGGAATTTGATTAATAAAATAGCGGCTGTCTCCATTTTTAGACAACTGGCGAGTAATCTCTATTTCTGGTGATTCGAGAGCTAACCTTCCCTCGCTATTGGTAAAACGCAGAGAAACTTGGGCTTTCTCCGCAGGTTCTAAATTTGAACCACCGTTGAACAGGACGCCCATCATGTTGGGACAACGTAAGGAACGCGCTCGTTGCTCACCCAAAACCCAACGTATTGCATCAGAAACGTTACTTTTTCCACATCCATTGGGGCCAACAACTGCAGTGATGCCAGGTTCTAGCAGGAGTTCAACTGAATCGGCAAAACTTTTGAAGCCCTGGATCTGAATGCGATTGAGATGCACAAATTACTCCTTAAAGCAAGTTGAATTATATGGTTAATTTAGGCGGGCTAATTGTGAGAAGACCAACCTCTCGGCAGTTAACGAAACAATAGTAGAACTCGTTTCATCAAAACGTCACAATACAATGAGACAATAGAGTGCTAATCACACCAAGTCTATTATCTATTAACGAGAATACATTTTGTTTTTGAGAAGTTAGTATTATTTACTGCCAGCCGTAACCGTAAGACTTACCAGTTATTTGGTACAAGGCTTGAGCAACTTTGAAGTGCAGAATTGCATTCTTAGTTTGGAGTAACGGCTCGATGGATGGCATGCTTTCACGGGCATTCAAACTGACTAACGTTTCGACTAGAGTAGTCTGTACATCGGCTTGGCTTTCTTTTTTGATTTGGTTAACCAAAGCCGGAATTGTCGACGGATCTTTGATATTGGCTAATGCGTTAATAACGTCCAGCCGAATTTCATAATCAACATCATTTAATATAGGAATTAGACTGGACAATGCGTTCTTATCACCTAGTAAACCAATAGCTTCGATCGCTTTTCTTCTAACATCTTTATCTTGTTCAGGTCCGATTTTACTGGTCAAAAGAGATAAAAATTGTCGCTCTCCAGAACGACCAATGGCTAGGATAGCCGAGAGATTGTCGGTTTCTAACAGTTGATTCAATTTTGTTCTAGCCAATTTGCTTCGTGAACGGCCAAGAGCTAAGATTGAATGATGACGAATCACATCACTTTCCCAACTATCATCTACTCGCTGGGTGATCTGTTCATCAATTTTACTAGGCAAGTCAATAGACTGTGCGGCTACTACGAAAGTTTCCCAAGTGTAGTTTCGCCTTACTAAATCTATGTCAATTTCAATGTCGTATTCAGTAACATCAATCAACCGTTCTGCCAATACAGCCGCCGTCGCTGAGGTACCCAATTCAGCCAAAGCCAAAGCTGCATTTTGTCGAGCGATTGGTGTTGCTCCACGATCTTGCACAATATCTGCAAAATCGTCAGAGAATTGACTAATTCCTAGTTTTCCTAGAGCTATGATTGTAGCTTCATAAATTTCGCCTGTTTCGTTTTGAAAAATTGACGTAAGCATTGTGACAACCGATTCATTCGCTGAATTACCTAAATAACCAAGAGCCTCCACACCAATCAGGCGGAGTTCTAAAGAAGATTGTTGATCATTAACCAAAGACAAAATGGGTTGAATGGCTTTTTTAACACTCATCGCTTGAAGGGCAGTAATTGCTGATTGTTTAATTTCTGACCCAATATTATCGTCACTGAGAAAACCCAACATTTTTTTTATAGATTTTTCGTAACGTAATTTACCCAAGGAGCGAATGGCACTAGCTCGAATTGATTTTGATTCATCTTCAGAATTCACAATTTCCAACAAATGGGAAGTTGCGTCTCGATTGTTAAAATTGCCAATCAATGAAACCGCCGTTTTTCGAACCCGGTAGTTTGAGTTATTGATTTCTTCTAAGACCGCAGTGAACCCCTCAGGATTTCCTAATCTTCCAAGGGTAGAAATGATTGCCCATTTTACCCATTCATTATCATTAGCTATTGGGCCCTTGTTAGCCTTTGACAGTTCCAAGGCCGTATGATCCCCTCCGTCTTGAACCAAAGCATTCATCACAGCTGTTTGAATCGAAGCAACCTCTTTTTCATCGTCTTCAAAAGAGCCTATGCCTTTTTGTAAAACTTTCACTAATTCTTGGTCGGCCGAAGTCGTTTTACCGAAGGTCGCTAAGGCTTCAACTGCCCGAGTACGAGTACTTTCGAATTCATCTTCGTTTAAAGCCTTAACTAAAATCCTGGTTACTTTTTCGCTCTTTTCTATTTTTCCCAGAGCAGTGGCGGCAGCTTGCCTAACTAAGCCTTGCTTATCTTCTCCCAACGATTGCGTCAGGGCTTTGATAATCTGCTGATTCTGGTCGCTCCGGTTTTCACCAATAAGACCAAGAGCAACTGCGGCATTAGCTCGAACTGTCGCACGTTCGTCTCCATTCTTATAATGTAGTGATTCGATCAGTTCAGCAACAATATTTTGACCAATATCAGTCTGTCGAATCCGTTTACCAATCTTACCTAGTGCTACCATCATCTCACTTCGTATTAGGCTTGGTACTGGTTTGATTTTTCCCCAAGATTCGTACTGCGGTTTCCTAAAATGTTCACTATTTGGCAACCACTCTACTCCTAGTTTGTCAATAGCATCACTTAAATTGGCGTAGGTACGATACTCCCGTTTCATGTGACGACGTAATTTATTGGGATCGTCAAACCGCGTATTAACCCCCCACAACATTGCAATCGCAGTGGCTGAATTGGTTACGTTGTTCTCTATTTTCCCTAAGGCTAATACTGATGACTTACGAAGTTCAAGGCTCGTAGCATCATTCAAAGCTAACCTTAATAACGGTTGGATAGCCTCAGTCAATTTCAATTCTCCAATTGCATTGATGGCTGTTTTTCGCACTGCATCCCGAACACCTCGAACATTTTCGGCCGTACGGATCAATTGGCTATTTACAGTGGGATTATCCTTAATTTTTATTTTCCCCAGAGCAATTGCTGCTTGAGTGGCAGTTGTGTCATCCAACCCCAGTGCATACCCTAATGCTTCAATGCCTCTTAAGTCTCTACCTCGTGATAAAGTATTACCTATAAACTGAGTGGCAATCCCTTGAATTTCCTTAGGAGTATTTATGTTTAACAGTAGATCTATTAGAGGTTCTGTCGCTCTCAAGTCCTTTATACTTAATAAGGTCCTAGCAGACTCAATTCGGATAGTGGAATTGGCATTTTCATTTTGGCTAGTTTGGATTAGTTTAGGCACTGCCACTCTGCCCATCGAAATCAGCGCATTTTGAGCCGCACCCTTCAGTTCATCGTTAGCTAATAGCTGAATCAGGTTATCAATTACTGACTTATTTTTCAATTCTCCGAGGATTTGTAACACCGATTGTTGTACAATATTCCTCCTATTGTTAACTCGGGTATCATCAATAAAAGCGTTAGCAATAAATTGATGCTCGCCAACTGAAGCACCAACAATATTTTTTCCGTCTTGGTCTAGTGTTTGAACAAGATGTGGAATTGCGGATTGACCGATTCGTTTTAATGCACGAGTTGCGGCTGATTTGGCGTAACTATCACTATCAGCAAGTAGATACATTAAATCAGCTATGGCCGATTTAGCATTCAACTGGTGAACAAGTTTAGCTGCGTGCATTCGCACAATAGCTGAGTTGGTTTGAATCGCAATTTTTAAGGCTGGCACTATTTTTGTAGTGCCAATTTTTTCCAAAGCGACAATAGTAGCATAGAGAACCTGAGTTGGTTCTTCCTTGGTTGCTAAAATTTGGGTGAAAATCCCAACCAATTTTCTATCTTTGAGATTGCCAAGATGCGTGATGGCATATTGCCGAACTTCGGCTGTTGTTTTTGAAGATAAAACACTCAGTAATCCAGTTTTAGCACGGATGCCGAATTGACTGATAGTATGGAAAGCTAACTTTTTGGCTTGACCATCGTAACACCGCTGAGCTTCTAACAATACTTGTAATATTAATGGATCGATCTCTGATCCTATATCATTATTAGAAAAAACGTCAGATAAACCATAAGCTATCAGGCTATAAACTGAGTTTTGGCTACGGATCAGCATGTCTAGACTGTCAAGTTGGTCTGAATCAGGGTCTTCAGTCGCCTTTAGTTGCTCAATTTCTGTCTTTACCTCTGATAATATTTTTTGTACTGTACTAATAGTCTTCTGCCACTGGTGTATATCTGTTGTCCAATTGCTACCAGAATGAAGTGCAAATAACTTTTTCAAGCACTTGGCTTCTATTAAATCAGGAACGGAAGTCAGTGCCGAATCTATAGCTTTTTTGGCAACCGCATACTTCGCTTGGCCTGCATCGCTATTATTAGCAGAGAAAATGGCTTGTCTGGCAACTAAAATATCCTGATTTTCCTTATCAGCACCACAACCGAAGAAAACAACACTAATGCAAAAAATGCTCAATAAACCATACAGTTTCAATGCGAATCCTCTTTTTTTAGCTTCTCAAGTACCTAAAAACACTTGCCAATTCGTTTTTTTTAGACGGAAAATTGTTCTAGATTTCAAGCTGAACTCTTCTGCGTAATGACGAGTTCTCTTAGATCACAGATAGCGTAAATGTAGCTAGCAATTTCCGACAGTAAAGCCAAGCGGTTCGTTTTTATTGCTTGGTCGTCAGTCATGATCAAGACTTGATCAAAGAAGTGATCAATTTCTGGCTGTAGCCGAACCAGCTCCTCAAGCAGTCTATCATACTCGCCATTTTCGTTCAAGTCAGCCATTTGTTTTGAAGTGGACAGAAACAAATGGCCAAGTTTTTGTTCTGCTTCGTCCTGAAACAGCTGTGTTTTGATTTCCTTTTTGACAGTTGAAGAATCTCGATTAGGAAGAATCCGTAGAACGCGATTAAACGCTGGATAAATCTGATTAAAATCATCCCGATTACGAAAAACCTGAACCAGTTTTGCCCTTTTCTCAATGTCCCTTACATCGAATTGTTGATCACTATTTAACACAGATAATGTTGCATTGACTTCATCATGGGCTAAACCTTGATCTTGGAGTAAAACTTCGAATCGGCCCTTTAAAAAATTGAAGACTGCCGTTTTAGTATCTTCAGCTAATTCAGTTTGATTATCAAAATAGCCTTTGATGGTTTTTTCGATTACGCGATTCAAATCTATTGGTAACTGGTAGTTTTGTAAAATTCGCAGAATACCAATGGCCTGCCGACGCAGTGAATAGGGATCTTGTGAACCTGTAGGCCGTTCATTAATACCAAAATACCCTACGATTGTATCCATCTTATCGGCAATTGAAACAACCATTCCGATTCGCGACTGAGGGAGATTGCCTTCAGAAGAAATTGGTTGATAATGCTGTTCAATCGCTGTTGCAACATCATTCGATTCACCGCTAGCTAAAGCATAATATTTGCCCATTGTACCTTGCAAAGAAGGAAAGCCAATTACCATCTGAGTTGTCAAATCAATCTTGCATAGCTTTGCTGTTCTTTGTATTGATTTTTGCTCGGGCAAACTTAAATCCATTTGTTGAGCAATATAATCAGCCAACTGTTGTATCCGTTCTGATTTTTCGTGTAATGAGCCCAGTTGAATTTGAAAGGTGACATTTTTGAGCTGATTGGCCCTATCCACTAAAATCGATTTTTGATCTTCTTGATAATAGAACGCTGCATCTTCTAGTCGAGATCTCAAAACCCGTTCGTTTCCCTGACGAATAACAGACAGGTTACCTTCTGAGCCATTGGAAATAGTGATAAATTTGGCAATTGGAGTACCATCGACTTTTAACATAGGAAAATAGCGCTGATGCTTTTTCATATAGGTTGTCAAGACTTCAATTGGTAAAGCAAGATGTTCTGGATCAAAAGTACCCATTATGGCTTGTGGGTTTTCAACCAAATAATTAATCTCAGTTAGTAGATTTTGATCACATTTGGTCGAACATTTTTCTTCAAATAGAATTTGCTCTACCTTTTTTTGTATATGAGCACGACGATGGTTTTGATCGACCAAAACATTAGCAACACAAAGTTGTTTGACATATTCGTCCAGATCCGCTGACATCAATCTGATCGGTTCGGGATTAAGTGAACGATGACCATAAGTGATACGATCAGATTTTAATTTGTCCAAATTAAATGATACAATTTCTGAACCAAGCAATACAACCAACCAACGAATCGGTCGAGCAAAGCGCAAATTGTTCCAGCGCATAGTTTTAGGGAAATTTAGATCATGAATCCAATCTGGTACTAGTTGTGCCAAGATCTCATTTGCTGTTCTGCCCTTTTCTAATTTCGTTGCGGAGATATATTTGCCACGGTCAGTTACGACTATTTTCAATTCTTTCACAGGCACCCCTTGTGATTTGGCAAATCCAATGGCTGCAATGGTTGGATTACCTTCGCTATCGTAAGCTATCTTCTCAGGTGGGCCAGTAACCTCAATTGTTTCATCGGTCTGAAAAAGATCGATATTTTTGATCGTCAGAGTTAGTCGCCTTGGCGTACCTAATGTTTTCAGTTCCTCAAACGATAACCGGTTTGCAATTAAGGCAGATTGAGCCAGATTAGCTAATTGTTCTAGAGCTGGTTGGATATAACCAGCCGGAATTTCCTCAGTACCTATCTCAAGCAGAAAATCTTGTCTTTTGCTAGAATTTTCATTTGTAGCTCGGGTTGTTAGGACTGGGGCTTCACTGTCTCTCGAAACTGGATTAGCAGGAACAAGCAGTGGGTGGTTAAGATCATGACGTTGTTCAACATAGGCCCGAGCCGTTTTTTGCGCTAGTCGTCGGACTCGCTCGATATAGCCAATTCGTTCAGTCACACTAATAACACCTCGTGCATCCAGTAGATTGAAGGCATGAGATGATTTTAAAACATAGTCAGTTGCTGGCACCACCACACCTTTGTCTAAGCAGGAAAAGGCTTCAGTTTCATAGACATCAAACAAATTTAATAGTATGTCAGTATTAGCGTAATCGAAGTTGTACTTTGAATATTCGACTTCAGCTTCATAATGAACATCTTTGTATTTAAGTTGATTATTCCATTGAATTTCATGGAACGAAGACACATTTTGCAAATAGAGCGCAATACGTTCTAAGCCGTAAGTTAGTTCAGCTGAAATCGGGTTTAATTCCAAGCTTCCCATCTGTTGGAAATAGGTGAACTGGGTAATCTCAGCCCCATTCCACCATACCTCCCAACCCAAACCAGAAGCACCCAAAGTTGGAGACTCCCAGTCGTCTTCCACAAATCGAAAGTCATGTTGACGAGGATCAATACCTAAACATTTTAAACTTTCCAAATAGAGATGTTGCACATCCGTTGGAGCTGGCTTTAGTAAAACCTGATATTGATAATAAGCTCCCCAACGGAAGGGATTTTCACCGTATCGTCCATCGGCTGGCCTGCGACAGGGTTCTACGTAGGCAACTTGCCATGGTTCTGGCCCCAAACAACGCAAAAAGGTGGCTGGGTTGAAAGTGCCAGCTCCAACCTCAATGTCGCAGGGTTGTTGAATTAGACAGCCGTGATTGGCCCAAAATTGTTGTAGCTGAAAGATAATTTCTTGAAAAGTCATATTTTTTTAAAGTCCTCGACAAATTTGTTCTGATCGTAAAATGGTCGGTTATATCATATGTGTTAGCTTATTTTAGTGAAATACGTCAAGATCGTTAAACCGTGTTTTTAAAGACTATTTGGCTGGTATTGGCAATTTGCCAGAATCCACGGGGTTGCCCAAAAAAGAGACTAACCATTCAACTGTTTTTTGCTCTGCTATTGACGGCAAATAAAACGAATAAGCAAAAAAGGATTGATCAGAGACAAGGGGAATTGGTATATCTGAAAATAATACATCACTATTAGCATGAATAGTAAGAGTAGGTGGATCTGACAGTTGGTTTGGTATAGCTAAGATTTCCCAATATTGGCGGTGAATAGGATTATGAATCACAGAAATTTTAAAAACAACCTGATCTTGTAGTTGAGCAGTATAGTTGTAGATTGATTTACCAACCCCAATCAGATGAGCCTGAGATGACAGACTAGGTACTAGTATTACTTCATCCTCTTGCCATCCAAAATCCGGAACAATTTTACCAGCTCGAGTGGTGATCGGGAAATTAATAATATCTACTAGTTTCCCACGATTTCGAGTTACCAACTGAATATCATAATTGTACGTACCATCTGTCTCGATAGATATAGACAGCGCTTTATCTCCTGAGGTTTGGGCAAATGAAATGTAATTAACAGCATAACTTTTTAGCTGCTTCTGCTCACTTTTAACAGGATAAAATTGGTGTTTTTTATCAACCCGAATAGATGGATCTGCGTGTTGATAACCGTATTGACCGTTGGCAAAATCAAGATCATCGACCAAATTGGCAATTTTCCAATCAGCAAAAACAGTTTGAAAGGTTTCTGGGGAACCCAAAGTATGTAAAGCATGATTAATGCCGGCAATGCCTGAGGCTCGGTTACGTGCAACAGCGGCAATCATTTGTTCTTTCCCATGGTGCTCGTAAAGATATAGCGACCACAAATAGACTGCGCCATAACTGGCTAAAAGGTTTGGATTGTCGCGATTCCAATCAATCAAAGATAACTCAGGGTTTGATTCAAAGTTGGACAAGTGATCAAGTGGAGGAAATCCACAGATAAACATCGCAAACTCTGACAAACTTTCGTTTACCCATACGGTCTCGTGTCGATCGTTTCGCCAGTGAATCAAATGTTGGAATTCATGCGCGAGGATGGTTAAACTGTCAGATTCACCAGCTACAATGGGGTTAGTGTCGAGATATACCAAATCTAACTCATTACTTTGGTACAATTTTCCCGTTTGTGGGTCTCTCAGTTTTCCTCTTTGCTGATCAACATCATTAAAGTAACCAGCTACTACTTGGCCTCTTGTGTCACTTGGAATATCCAACAGCAATATATAGATACGTTCATCACCGTCTATATCTGGTGGTTGGCCAAATAGGTTAGTTTGGATTTGATATATCCCTCGGCTTGCATCGGCTGGTGTTGATTGCTCAAAACTGCGTATTAAGCTGGTCAAGGCGCCAAATTTGACTGTCCGTTGCCATTCCGAATCTTGAACATAAATGTAACAAAAATCGCCAATAGCCCTTAGCGTGGCTTTCAAATTATATTGGTTTTGTGTACGAAAATTGATAGCATAGAAAATACGCTGATTACCAATTCGAGGCAGTTTAAGCTGATTTGGTGCAGACGCAACTGGCGCTATGGGAACAGTTTGGGGTAATAGATGAGTTCCATCAATCCAAGCTGGTACCGGATTAACTAGAACAAAAAGTAGAAAGAGTGAGAAAAATGACCAAGATTGCCGTTGGCTAATCAATAATTTTGACACCGGCACCAACACTTAATTTTTTTGATAATCGGGGATTATCGTATATGCCCGAAACAACATAATCGTAAATCTGATCGAGCTTAATCCGAAAAATGGGAAAAGCCGGATCAATTTCTCTAGATTTTCTTTTCCGTTTTAGCAAAGTATAGGTTTGGCCCACAATCGGTTGAGAAAAGCGACTAATATAAATCTTATTACCTTCTGCTTTTAATATAAATAGTCGTTGTTCCATTTCGTAGCGTTTCTGGCTCTGTACATCTTCTAGGTATACCCAATTTCCTTTTGCAGGGGATCCGATTTCGACGGAGGCTTTAATTTTAGATCTTTGGACCAGTTTAGGTTTTGTCAAATCGCAAACTTTCTCTTGCCAGTTAAATGTGTACCAACGGTTTCTAAAAAAACGAGGAATTTGGTTTGCTCTGTACACCACCAAGGATTCAAGATGGATGTTTGACTCAATTTTCTGAACGAAATTTGGCAAGGCAATTATGTAAACCGTTTGCCCAATCTGAGAGCAAATTTTGCTTTTTTGTTGCACTCTAACCAGATCACCAATTTGCAAGGACGACCCATCAAAAGTATCAGCAGTATCGGCTAAAGATAAGTCCGAATTCCTGACAAATCCATATCCAACCCAAGTTGTATTACCTTCCAGATCTTGTCGGTAAATTTCGAGGTTAGAACCTGGTTTTCGGGAGGTTCCAGTTCCCCATTCAATACTAATAATTCCTTTTTCCCCATTTACATTAATTTCCTTTATTAGTCCCTCAGTCGCGCTAATGGTTGATAACCAAAAAGCTAGAAGTATGGCATACAATAATGGGGAAAGTAATTTTGGTAACGACTTACTGTGGTAAATCAAAATGATCGCCAAGCACTTTAACTAGATTTTCTGCTAATTTTTCGGGATCGTGTCGCACGACGTCTAATTCCACTCCTTGAGAAAGGACCTTAGTTTGATGAATCATATCAGCCGTAACGATCTTTATACCGTTTAGTTGATCAATTTTGGGGTCAAACAAAATTTGCACTTTTGATGTGTTAGCAATCCGATTGATTTCACTGGATAATTGATTGATCTGTCTAGTCAAATTACTAATAGAATCAAAAAAGTTAGTTAGTGGTTTAGTAATCGAATCTGTCTGTTCGTTAACCATAACTAATCCTTCGTCAGTATATTTTCGAATTAGATCTAATTGGCTTTTGATTTCTTTTTGAATGTAGTTTTTGAGTATCTGAGGAGATGCTATTCCCTCATTGACTAAAACATAATCTAGATTAATAGAAGCTTGATTCATGATGGCTTTCACATGCTGAGTGACAGAATAGTTATCTGTTTCACCAGGCTGAGACATAACATTACAGATGTAAATTTTGACCGCAGATGAAGCACGAATGGCTGTGGTTATCTCAGGATATGCTAGGTTGGGCATAATACTAGTATATAAACTTCCAGGGCCAATAATGATCACATCGGAATTATTAATGGAGTCAATAGATGCCTGATGAGCTTCAACTTTGTTTTTTTCTCGAGTATGACCGTTTGGACGAGGTTCTAAAAAGATTCGCCGGATGGGATTTCGGTTTTTTCGTTCCGGTATCATTGATTCACCGCGTATGATCTCGCCATCGGTGAGCTCAGCACATAAAATCGTTGGTTGTAAACTCGCTGGTATAATTTGCCCCCGAACAGCTAACAATTTGGATGCCAACTGGATTGCTTGAGGAAAGCTATTATGATTAAGTTCCGTTAAAGCAATTAACAATAAGTTTCCAATATTGTGTCCACCTAAAGGGCCATCACTAGAAAAACGATACTCAAATAGATTGGAAACCAGTTCGTCTGAATTTGATAAGGAAACTAAAAGTTTCCGAATGTCTCCCGGTGGTAGAGTATCAAATTCTTTTAATAGCCTTCCCGTACTACCTCCATCGTCAGAGACAGTGACTATAGCCGACAACTCATCCATATTAATTATTTCCGAACCGTTTTGGCTGTTTTTGTTAAAGACTTTAATTCCCTTTAAAAGGGAAGATAAGCCGGTACCACCGCCAATACATACTAATCTTAGTGATTTCATTACTTAACCAAATGTGTTTTGAATCTTTACCTAACAATAACGATTAATATTTGATATTTGTTACTGTTGCTTTATTCCATTTTCAATTCCATCAGCATTTTTTGCAATCGTTGGTATGTTTTCTGGGCAAGTTGTTTTGCCTCATTTTTGGAGGGCGCCTCGCTAAAAATGCGCATTACTGGCTCAGTACCGGATTTACGGATATTGACCCATCGATCTGGCCATATAAATTTGATACCATCAGTTAAATCTAAGACAAAGTTCGAAAAGCCATCACAATCGATAGTAGTTCGCTGCAATAGTTCATCAGCCAAAATATGCGATTCAATTTTAAGTTGAATTTTATGCATAGCATATTGTGGAAATTTTCCGATACAAGACTGAATTGAGAAATTATGATCAGCTAACATCTGGACAATAATGGCAATGGCAGCAATTCCGTCTGTTGTATATTGCCAGTCAGGCAATATTACGCCCCCAGTACCTTCACCTCCTAAGACTAGAGCTCTAGGAATTTCCTCTAACAGCTGTCTCATTTTTTCTACCACAAAACTAACCCCAACCGGCACACGAAATAAATTAGCCTTATAACGAGTAGCAATGTCGTCGATTAGCCGACTAGTTGAAACGGTCCCTATCAGATAAGCCGGTTGGTTGATTTTTTGCAATAGGAAGTCAGCTATCAAAGCAAAGGTATATTCGCTACTTATAGCACAACCGAACTGATCAACGATCACCAATCGATCTGCGTCCCCATCGTGAGCTAAACCGAGATCTGCTTCTTCGGCTCGGACCGTTTGGCATAGTTGACTCAAAGCTTCAGGGTTTGGTTCACTAGGACGCGGAAAAAACCCATTAGGCTGACAAAAAACCTCAAAAACCTGACAGCCTAGTTTTTTTAACAAGATAGGACTAATTTGGCTACCGGCGCCATTACCAGCATCAATAACTACTTTTAATTGGCGAGCGTGTGTTTGCTCCAAATTGACCCATTGAGAAGTTAAGATTTCTTCTATATGGTAATTAACTGCATGATTCAGTTTTTCTATTTGTCCTTGTTTTTGCCAAGAACATAGCTTCATCTCTTGGTTATGGTAAATATCTAGGAACTTTTTTCGATCTTGATTGTTTAGCAATCGACCTGATCGTTTGGCAAATTCTAGTCCGTTCCACTCAGCTGGATTGTGACTGGCGGTAATCATAATACTACCATCAGCTTGTTGTTGCTTAGACATTAGTAGAACAGTTGGTGTTGGACACATACCAACATCTAAGATCGTACATCCTGTTCCGATCAAGCCCGCACAAACGGCATGAAGAAACATTGGACTGGAAGTTCGGCTATCATGCCCCACAACAATTCGCCCACCATCGATAAAATTTCCGAACGCTACCGCTAACCGAATTACCACATCTGGTGTCAATGATTGACCAACGACACCTCTGGCACCAGAAGCACTAATAATTAACTCTGACAATGATTTATTTCCTTAGTTATTTATGGTTTAGGCCTAAAAGCAAAAAATAGCATTAAAACTGAGAATAACATCTGCAAAATGCAAATCCATGTCCAATTTGGGTAGACAAAATGATAAGAAGCAACTGGTAGGATTTGGTACAAATACGGTGTTCTGAAAATAGAAGTGTCTTGTTCCAACAATTGACAAATAGCAATCATCGGATTGAAGTACAGAAAGTATGGTATTACTCTTTCTAAGCTAAACGAGTAACGATCTAAAGGAACTAAAATAAAAGGTGAAAAAATAATACCTAGCCACCAAACAATCGCTAATTGAATCGAATAGACATTACTTAACCGACCAAAGATAATTTGTGTCCATAAACCAGATGCACTACCAATAACAATAAATACAGCTAATACCAGGTGCAGACGCAAAAGAGTTAAAATAGAAATAGGGTGGCTTGTAAGATTGTAATTGAAAATTGACCAACTGATCATGCTGAGCCCAATTGCTATCCAAATAGCAATTTGTTGTTTACCTACAATTGGTAGCAAGAATTGCCACTTTTGACGTGTTGACACGAAACTATCATTAGCAAAGGAGATCGCAGTTAAATTTGCTAATACAGGAGAAATGAATAGTATCGATAGACCTTCCGACAGAAAAATCAGCTTAGATTCCTTACCCAGTTGAGCGTGGCTAAGTCCGCCAAAAAATATCAGAGTGAGACCTGCAAAGGACAACAATGTTAAAAAAAAAGGATATGATCTTCTCAGAAACTGATTTTTTACCGATTGGCGTGATTGACTAAAAAAAAAATCAAGGATCCAAATATGAAGCAAGCTTGCCAATCGATTAGGCATTTTCGTTTTCTAGTTCGTTTTCAATTTGCGTAATTGCTTGTGCAACCGCATGTAGATTTGGATTTAGTTCCAGTGCTTTTGAATAAGCGCTATTGGCAGAAGACAGATGTCCCAATTCCCAATAACAATGTCCTATACCAGCGTAAGCGCCAAAATGGCTGGGATTTAGGTTGATCGTTTGTTGGCAATCAGAAATGGCTTGTGCCCAATTACCTTTTAGAAAGCGGACAATTGCTCGCTGATTGTAAGCCTCTGCAAAATCAGGAGCTAAACCAATCAATTTGGTCAATACGACTTCCGCTTGATCTAGCGTTCGACTTTCAATTAATCTGGCTCCGGAAACTAGAATTTGTTCGTGTTGGGAATTGCCAGAGCGAAACCAAATTGACCAAATTGATTTTTCCGCTTGCGTGCGAGTTTTTATGTCCCGATGTTTCAGCAGTTTTAGAAGATCAGAAACTACATCCTGTGTACCGACTAATCCTAGGGCGTAGGTAGCAGAAGTTCTAGTCAAATCGCTTCTAACCGACAGTAATTTGACTAAATCCATTTGTGAATAATGGTCTTCAAGTTTTTGTTTAAACCCTTTCTCGTGGTGGCGATGTTTAACCAAAAACTGAGCTAGTTTAGAGTAACCGTTTCCTTCAACCATTAGAACAGCCCAAAATTGCCTTATCATACCATAAGCTTAATAAATCTGTCAGAATAACTTGGGTTTTAAAGAAGACTATTAACATTGTAATCTATTAGTCTTGGCCAAGATTAATCAATTTATATGCTGGAACAAGCACACAAAAAATGAGAGTTGTTAATTCTAGGATCTCGAGTGAAATACGTACTAAATAAAAAAGAAAGAGAAATATGTATGTTCATTTGGTTATTTAGTAAAAGAGATGAAATTAACACTCAATAAGTCGATAAAAAATGGATAATATCTAGTTGCCAACCATTTTTATGAAAAATAAGTAAATTTTGAGTGTGGTGATTCGTTGTGATATAGAAAGTGCTTATAGAAGTTAGTTTAGAATCGAGTGTCGATATGATGTCAGACATCCGAAAAAATTCCAAGATTAATTTTGTGGGAAAATAATAAATTACGTGGCAGGAAAATAGGAATGATTCAAATAAAAGAAAAGCACCATAAGTTAGTAAATAACTGTAGCTTTGCTATTGCTCTCTCTATTCTTACTGTTTTTTTCGGCTAGTCGTATTGCCCTCTCTGATATTGCGACACAAAACTATGACTGGAATTCATCTAGACAACTACGTTCAGGGATTCAATATGCACACATTAAGTTGTTTACACCTCGAAAAATAGTTATTAATTGTCTACAAATTGACACACACACACCAGGTATGAGACTATATACAACACCACGTTGCATTGAATGGGCAGAAGGTGAGTCTGAAACAATTCGTCAAACGACACGTAATTTTATCCGCAAATCTCAACAAACGCATCAAAAATTAGCGGTCGCAATCAATGCAAGTCCTTTTTCACCTTGGACAGCCCCATATTACAAGGAAGAGCCAACAGATATCTCTGGTTTTTCCGTCTCTCAAGGCGTCGTGGTATCCAATCAGAACAATATAGCATCATTCTTGGTGAGCAAAAGTGGTATACCAAAAATCGCTAAAGTTTCTGCTGAGGTTGATATATCAAAGATTGAAACGGCAGTTAGTGGGTTTGGTTTATGTCTAGTGGATGGAAAAGCTGTTGTCTCGGGGCCAGACTTGCATCCACGCACTGGAATAGGTTTGTCCAAAAATGGTCAATACGTCTTTTTTTTGACAATTGATGGTCGACAACCTGCTAGTTTCGGCGCAACAGTTCAAGATGTTGGCAATTTGCTGAAAATGTTTGGAGCACACACCGGAATCAACATGGATGGTGGAGGTTCAACAACGATGGCATGGTGGGATTCTACTATGCAAGGGACGGATAAGTGTCGGCTATTAAATCAACCGGTTGGCAATGGTGATGACTACGAAAAAACAGAGGAAACACCAATTTTCACCCCAACAGAACGGGCTAATGGAAACAACCTTGGCGTATATTTTCTTGAAACCAATAAAGGCTTATCTCCGAAAACGAAAAAATAAGCATCTCTATTACATTTAAATGACAGTCTTTGGAAGAGTAAACTTTATGTTTCATCGATCGCTTTAGAAGGGTCGATGAAACACACAAGCCTACATTTGAAGTTTTCAAATCTGAGTATTATCAAGTTGCTAGAAAAAATTATGACAATCATTTGTAACTGTTGATACATCTGATTTTATCAACGGTTACAGCTATAATGGCAATAGGTTTTAGAATTGCCTAATTTCTCCCCAAACAGTTGCAAGTTTACTTTCAGAATTCACTGCAAATGGCCCCAGTTTAGCCGGTTGCCAATACGATGGAGATTGCCAATAACCACCAGCACCGTCAGCAGGCACTCTGACTTCCCCTGAGCGTGCGCCCCCCTTATCGGTGTCGCCACCGATAAAGTAGACTCCTAAGTTGGCATTTTCTAGATCCTTCAGTTTTTTTTCAAAAAGAGCGAGAGGAATGGCGGCCTCAACGTACCACCCACCGTCAATAGGACCGCTTTTCCTTTTTTTTGTAACCTTATCTCCATCTAGATCTCCGTGACCAGGCCCATTATACCCGCACTCTTTAAGCATTGGCTCCCATTTTCCTTTCGAGTTCTGAGGGGTAAAGATAAAAGCCCAATCGCCTTCTCCATCCATTTGTTGTCGTTTTTTATAGTCGCCTTCCACGTTAATATAAAAGCGAATATAGTCGGAGTCTTTGAAATCGCGGGAAACAGCATCCTTGCAGGAAATATTATTGTCTTTAGCGGTACAAGAAAAATACAAATAATCTTGATCGTATGAAAGATAAGTCGAAAAATAGTCGTCCTTTATTGTACCCGCGATACAAACTAAGGAAAGGTCAAACCTAGCTGATTTGGCATCTAAATCGGCTTCCAGCTTACCGTCAATTGTCATTTTTCCGTAAGGAATAGTGGTTGGAGCCGCACCAGCTACAAGAGTTATCGCCATAAAAATTACCATAATAGTAAAAGATAAAATTCGACAATGATTATATTTAAATCGATTCATATTTAACTCCATTAATTAATTTTAGTAATTGGTTAGAGTCTAATCAACTCCCATCTCCACTGCCCATTATCATATCACAAACCAAACATATATACTTGCTATACTTGCCAAAACATCCGTTTTTTACACATCAGATTTCATAGCCACAACAGTCTCCTCAATTACGTTTATCAATCGATTTATATCATCGAGATTCAGATCTCCGATGGTACCAATTCGAAATGTATCGTGGTTAGAAACCTTGCCAGGGTAAATAACAAACTGTCTTTTTTTTAGTTTTTGGTAAAAGGTTGAAAAATCAAACCATTTCTCTTTCGGATAACAAAAGGCTGTGATGATAGGGGACTGAAAGTCATTGTCAAGCAATGGGTTAAAACCGAGAGAACACATACCTTCAACTAGAGCTTTTTGGCAAGCTGTGTATCGTTCATATCTAGCATTAATACCACCCTCATGGGCCAATTCCTCTAAAGCTTGACGAAAAGCTAATAATGTGTGTGTTGGTGAAGTGTAACGCCATTTACCGCCATGTGTTTCCATGGTTTTCCATTGATCATAAAGGTCTAAACTCAAGGAGCGAGCATACCCTTTCGTATTTTCAAATTTTTTCTGATTACAGATAACAAAAGCAAAACCAGGTACGCCTTGAATACACTTGTTTGCCGAAGATATTAGATAATCAATGCCTATTTCATCTATCATAAATGGAATACCACCAAAGCTAGACATAGCATCCAAAACTAACGTTTGATTGTACTTTTTGATAGTCTGACCTATTTCTCTGATTGGATTCAGAATGCCGGTTGTAGTTTCACAATGAACCATTGCAACATGTGTGATGGATGAATCTGTCGATAGTATTTGGTCAAGTTTTCGAGGGTCAGGACGTTTTGTTTCACTACATTTCATTTCGGTAAAGGCGATGTTAAGCCTATTAGCAATTAAACAAATTCGTTTGCCATATGCACCGTTAGTGATAATTAGTAATTTTCCTTCAGGGGGAACCACGGACCCAATTGTTGATTCCACAGCGAAAGTACCACTTCCCTGCATGAGGACACTTGTATATGAATTGGTGGCGGTTGCTAGGTAGAGAATACGGGCACGCACTTGCTGTACAATGTTATTGTAATCACTGTCCCAGGTTGAAAGGTCAACCAGCATGGATTCTTTTACTGATCGGGTAGTGGTTAGTGGGCCCGGTGTTAATAGTAGATATGGTCTATCTTCGATCATGAGTTATGTGTTATTCAAACATGAAATGGATTTTGTATCAAATAAATATCAGGTCTAAAATAGATGACCGGCATTTCATCTCCAGTATTAATAATACTTCATCCACCCAAGTTGTTTTGCTCAGACACCTTTACCATTTGATAAAACTATTTCCACTAATCATAGTCTTACTTTGATAAAAATCCAGTACTCCGAGTTAATATTTATCTTCAATCTCGAAGTTCTTGCCATGAGACCGGTGCCACCTGATATGCTAAATTATCAATCTGATTAGCCACTAGTTGAGTTTCATATTGTGCATCTGGTTTGCAACGTAGGTTGCAAACTCGGGCAAAGGCAAACAGCGTGCCCGACCAATACCATTCAGTCATCATCGACTGCGGTAAAATCAGTCTCGCTTGCTCTGGACTAACTTCAGCATCAATGAGTTGATTATAATGAAGAACTGCCTGATGACAGGCTGATTCATAAGTCTTCGTCCATTGATTGTTTACTACTTCGCTACTACTCCCTTGATTCTTATCTGTAGCTCGCCCTCGCCATGAATCTGGCACATAAAAGGTCGGTGGGAAATCAACATATCGACGACTAATCTCGTTCCAAACCAATCCAACTTGGTGTTTGACCAGTTGTCGTGCCACGAAAATTGGGGCTTGAATGTGAAACTGTAATGAGACATGGCCAAATGGGGTCCAGTGCCCATGAGAAGCCAAATATGTAATCAACCGTTTGTCTTTGTTGTTAAATTTGGTTTTTTTCTTTCCAAAAGAAACCCGAGCTGCGTTCACTACTGTCAAATCATCACCCATAGAATCTATCAAGGAAACGGGCATCTCTGTGGTCGCATACTGGGATACAGCCATATCAGTCATAATTCACCTAAAATCGGCCTATCATACCATAAGTGATAATCAATCTGTCAGCGGTGCTTTAAGATTGACGAAATCGGCCAACTATCTTAGAATCACGTATATGGAGATCGGCGATATATGATAACAATTACCAAAGTTGAAATTTTAACTAATCAAGAACCAATCGAATTTGCCGAGCCTTGGCGACCAGCTTGGACAGAACCAAATGGTCAATATTCCACTACTTTAAATCTATCTTTATACAAAGTTTACACCGATCAAGGCATCATTGGATATGGTCCCAACATAGGTGGAGATCCAACACTACTGAAAGAGCAAGACCCATTACAAATTCGTCACTTTTGGTATCATCACATGAGTGGTAAGCGTGCCGGAAATTGGGGTAAACGGGCTGCAGGCTTGGAGATTGCACTGTGGGATATCATTGGGAAATCAGCCAAATTACCTGTAGCTCAATTATTAGGAGCAAGGCACCAAAAAATTCCTGTTTATGCAGCTACCAGCCGATTGCTGGAAATTCAACAACATATCGATCAAGTAAAAGTGCTAATCGATCTTGGTTTCAAGGCTGTTAAATTACGACTTCATCGCCCCAACCCACTGGATGATTTGGCCATGGTTGCCGCTGTTCGAGAGGCGGTAGGGAATAAGGTGGAGATTTTGGTTGATGCCAATCAAAATAATGCTTCGTCGCCCATAGGTGAAGGAT
>CAYVHK010000005.1:55070-58230 GCA_964451145.1 uncultured bacterium
CGACGTCTTCTTCCTCGAAGAACCACTTCCCCGTAGTGATGTTGAAGGGTTAAGTATGATTGCTGACTCAGTGGAGATGTTTGTGGCGGGTGGTGAACACACGCCGACAGTAGTCGATTTTTCTCCACATCTGATAGCCGGTGCATACGATGTGTTGCAACCCGATATTACATTGACTGGTAATTTTGGCATCATTGGCCTGAAAGAGATTGCGTCCGCTGCTGATTATTATGGTCGATTGGTAATTCCACATGTAACGGGTGGAGGTTGCTTTTTTATTATGCTGGCTGCTACCTTGCAAGCAATGGCCACAGTCGATAATTGTCCGATGATCGAATTTCCTTTTGATCCACCGATTTTGACGCCTGAAACCCTTCAATCTGTTTTGGCTGAACCGATTTGGATTGACGATAATGGGTCAATTACTGTACCTAACAAACCAGGCCTTGGTCTTGAAATCGATGAAAATGGGTTAGAAGCCACTATAGCTTGGGAATTAGAAAGGTAATTAAATTATACATATAAAGAATGTTTTGGCGAATGAATTATAGAGAACATATTCATTTGATTAAACATAACAGCACCAAGGATCATTGAAATTATCAAAACAAGGAAAAACTTCAATGAAACACTAGTCTTGAGCAAAAAAATGAAACATTATGAGGAGTCATAAATGTCATCTTCTATTGTTATGACAACGGAAAAATGTCGCGAGTTTGTCAAAGAGGGGGTGATCATACTTCGCCAACTTGTCTCTCAAGACCTGTGTCATGCGGCATTAAAAGCCATTAATGCAAAAACAGGTGGGGGCGCGGAACCAATACAAGCTTTGTACCATAATTCGTCGCTGGGCACATTGTTACAGGAACTACTCGGCGGAAAGATTCTGCCAGTCAACAGCGCGCAAATTGCCGTACGACAACCCACACCGGTGGAGCAACTTGATATTTACATGGGAAAGCCTACACCATCTCCATCCGATTGGAATGGACATGTAGATGGAATTGCGATACATCCGGGTCCATATGAGAATGATCCCGATCGTGAAGCTCCAATCATGAGTTTTTCCGCTCTGGTCGGTGTAGCATTAAATGATCAAATGAAACCAGACTGTGGCAACTTTGCTGTACTACGTGGTTCCCATATTGCTAATGCCGCCTTTTTCGCTCATCAGGCAACGGCAGGTGGCCCCCTAGGTCCTGGTGGTCCAGACTGGCCGCTAGAACCTTGGCATCGTCAATCAGGTAGCAATGCTTCTCGTGGTCAGTGGCCCGAGGTAAGGCCACGAATGGTTCCCCCTCCCACTCGAGCTATGGGCGATTCACCACGCTACGTAGGTAGCAAAAAAAAAGGAAGTTGGTGGCCATCAGGCACACAGCAGCTGATGCGTACAGGAGATGCTGTAATAACGCATTACCTAGCATGCCACGGCGAGAGCCGCCATGCGGGTAAAGAACCGCGTAGGATGGTTTTTTTTCGTGTTAGGCATCAGCTTCACACGGAATATAGGCCTGGTGAACACAACACCGCTGAGATGCAGCACATGACTGCCGTTTTGAGTAATCCTTGGTTGGAATGGACAGGCCTAAAAGTGGAATGAAAAATTTTCTGGCCCTGACCTATAGTACTCAAAAAAACGCTGGATACTTGATATTAGAACTCAGCACCCAGCGTGCGAAGGAGTAAAAATCTCAGCTATTCTATCACTATTTTATCAGATGAAAGGTTCGAGAAAAGCTATCAAATTACGACTTTTAAGTCAAAAAACTAAGTGGTGTTCCATTACCCGATAATTTGATCCATTTTTTGTTTTCTCAATGTGTAAAATATTGGAGGACATAAAAAAATATGAACTATTTAGAACTTATGAGTTGTCGAAGACGATAGCAATCAAGATAAATTCAACTATGAAATAGAGATAACTAAATATGATAGCCCTTGATGAGAGAGAATACAGAACCAGATTAAGTTTCTGATACTTATTGTGATTGGACAAAAACACTGAAACCAGAATCTCCGTGGTCCCACGACTACAACCAAACGCTAGTCATGAAGATCGTACTTTGTACCCGCGATGGGTCTGAGAATGTAGACAAGATTTACCTGACATTTTCAGATATCATTGATATTCTTTGATGAATTGATCATATTACTTTGGGCATTCCTAAAATTATTTATCTGGTAGGATGACAATACAATGGACTTGATTCTAAGTACCCAGCTTTGAACCAAGTAAATACGCGCTTAAAACGACTAGAGGATGACTCATCACTCGACAGTTTGAAGTGGCTGATTACAAAAGAAAGGGATTACAACACTACAATACTACTATCAGTTTGCATATCAATATGATTGATGCGTTTGTGGAAAGCCCTTTTTGGAACGAGTATTTAGCTTACGATATCGTTGCCAAAGATTCTTCGGAAAACCCTATTAAAGGTGAGGGTTTTAATGGCATGCCATCCTACCAGATTAGCTATGCCCGAGAATAGGAATTAGGATATGCTAGAAAGCGAATTGACCAGCTTATTGCTATAATTCCCGAATTGAAGGAATAGGGAACTATTCATATCGATGCCTTTCACTTCATGCGTCCCTCAGGGTCAGGGGAATCCATTAGCCCATGCCTTTGTTTAAGCATCGATGACGCGAAATAGCAGCACAACGCAAAATCATCCACTATTGGAGAAGGCATGGTATCGATGTTACGAGTGAAGGTTCAGTACATTGGCTCCGAAAGGATCCATTTCTCGGGTTGTAAGCAATGGCATGGTATTATGACGAAACAACATATGCTCGCGAGGATTGGTTCGGAAAGCCTGAGAATTTCACTTCATTACCGACCGAATGAAATGCCTACACACCGATGCACGCTGAACCTGAAATTGTACAAGATTCAGAAACTCTTCCGGGATTGATTGAGCAGTTCTGTTTGCATGTTGCACCTTGGTACTATCGTCGCAACGCTGAACGTCCAAATCATCGACAGTAATTATTAGTAGTGACGAAGTGATATGTCTAGTTCTTTGGAAAGAAAAAGCTCTCGTTGCGTATAGCCGTTAGGTTTTTGTTGACCGAACAATGCGGATACCATCCCATTGGGTGAATACCAAGAGAATCAAGATCTCTCTTGGCACACTTGACAGTTTAAAAAACGAAT
>CAYVHK010000006.1:0-3939 GCA_964451145.1 uncultured bacterium
CAAATATAAAGATTTCAGCAAGAAAATAAGAATAAGTAACGGTAAAACAAATAAGCAGAAAAAAGATACAAGTACGAAAACTGAGAGAAGTATTGTAGATTTTATCCGCTATCGACGACAAGACATTAGCAATGAAATTATTAATGGGATGCCTTTGTGGACAACACCTCCCAGAGAATATTGGATAAAACAGAATCAGCCATTTGAAAGTAGTAAAGATCCAAAAATTGGGCGTAAGATTGGTAATAAGAAAGAGAAAAAAAACATAAATCAACAACAGACAAAAGGATTAGCCAAAGATTGGATTAATTATTTTCGTACTGCATCTGAGCATCACAAGTGAAAAATTTCAAAAATTACCAGAAGACGTCAAAAAAGAAATCCAAATCGCTGCTCAGAGTCACTTAATAAAACAGGCGATCAATGAAGACAATCTGGTTAAAATAGCTCGGGCGAGTAAAGGCTTGTTTACTAAAAAACTAACCTACGATAATCTTAATCGGGAGTATACTGTTCATATACCTTCTTCTTACGATGAAGCTTCAGAGGTTCCACTTTTACTCCATTTTCATGGATTCGGTGGTAATGCTGGTGAAAGCTTGATTTTTTCAGAAATGAAAACAATAGCAGACGCCGAGGGATTTATCTTAGTCGGCCCTCAAGGGGCTTCTTTAGAAGGAGAAAAGAACTCGCATTGGAACCATGAGCCAAATTCGGCTAAACAAAATAAGAGTGATGTTGACGATTTGGGTTTCACCTCTGCATTGATTGACGAAATATCTTCTAGCTATAGTATCGATTCAAATAGAATTTATGCTTGTGGTTATTCAAATGGTGCCTTTCTTGCTAATTCGCTATCCTGCTATTTAAGTAATAAGATTGCAGCTGTAGCTTCTATTGCAGGATTAATGTCAACAGAAATAATTAAGCATTACTTGCCAACACACCCAACAGCGGTGATAATATTTCATGGTACAGCAGACCAAGTAATTCCGTATGAAGGAATTGAAGGATATGCCATGTCTATTGATCAGATAGTTGATTATTGGATAGAATTTAATTCAACTGATACCGTCCCACGTACCAATATTTTCAACAATGATAGCAAAAAAATAGAATTCTCAACGTATACCAAGAAAAATAGCTTGGAATATGGTGAAGCAAAAGTAGAACATTATTCCTATAAAAATGGTAGAAATGAAGTTTCAATAGAGCATTATAAAATCATAGGGGGAAGCCACTGGCCCCAAGTAAGTTATCAAGGGTCTAATACGAGTCGTCTAATTTGGGATTTTGTCTCACAATACGACATTGATGGATTAAGACAACGTTGAGTGGATACCTTTTGAATAAAAGTACCTAGTCTGATCAAGAATTCGATTTTTAACCTTCATTTATGTAATTCGAGTAGACTGGGTAACAATAAGAAATCTTCGCCACTAATGACAAATAGCTACTTATTAAGTGAAAAATTGATAATCAACTAGATCGTCAAATTTAATCCAAAGAAATATATTAAGATCAAAGTCTGGGTACATTCATTGCTAGTCATAACGTTAGATAATAATTGTAGTTAGTCGTATACTGATCACATTAGATTGTAATACTAATCATTATAGATATGGATAAAAGGATGAAAAAAAGCGTATTGACAACGACTCTTTTACTCGGTTTCTTCTTCATAATATTTCAACCTGATGCCCAAAATAGACTCGATGATCAGGCATATTATCAGGTAATTCAGCAGTTTAACTTATTTCGGCCACTTGGCTGGCAACCTCCAAACAAAGGTCCTAAATATGAGTTATTAGCCACTAAGATTCCAGAAAACGGACTGCCCAAAGCACTAATTAGGGAAAGCGTTTCTAATAAGTTTTATTATGTGGGGGTTGGTGATGAAATCACATCAGCTAAAGTCGTTAAAATAGAACCCAGCCAAGTTAGTATAAATCGAGCAGGTAAAGTTATTGACCTTACTAGATCTTCGGTCCAATTTTTAAGACTCAGCGGCGATAAAGAGAAGAGAGAAGGGCGAGGAGGTCGTGGGGAGAAAGGAGAACGAAAAGGCAGGGGAGGTAAAGGCGGAAAGAGTTCCAAGTCCGGAGGAAAGTGGAACAGACAAAGAATAAAGCAAGAAGTAAAAGGGTGGAGTGGATATTTTCGTGGTGCTTCACGCCAAGCTATCATGGAAGCAGTTAGAGGTGACAAATTTCGTTCTTTGCCAGAAGAAGCTAGAAGAGAAATAGGAGCAGCCGCCAGGGGAATTATGTCTGATAAAGACTGATTGTTTAGCTATTCCCTATCTGTAAAATCTATCTTATCGTTTTTATATTAGTAAAGTAAGAGTAACGGTTTAAATTCTGATTGAGTACCACGTGATATCAGACAATATTTTTATCGAATGGGATAAGATATGAATTGATAAAGGCAAATCAAGACCAAAAATTTATCCTTTATTTAGTAAAATTAAATTTCTAAGCTAATTAAGAAATAGTTAAATGAAGTAGTTATTTGAAATCTGGTAAAAGTCATCTTCTGCCACAGATAGCCAATCGGTTTTCTCTTATTTCACCATGTTTTTTAGACTGATGTGTTTCTGCGATGAATTTAATTTTTGAATAGAATACGCACAAAATCAAGGAATATCGATGAATCGACTAACCATCTGGGTTGTCATATTTGTTTTTTTATTACTTTCTCTTTGTACCAACGCTGGCAAAAAAAATATTCAACCCACCGATTCATTCACAAGAAATCAGCAGCTTCGCCGAACAATTAATTTGGGAAATGCATTAGAAGCGCCTGTGGAGGGAGATTGGGGAATGGTTATTGAATCACAATATTTTCCTACCATCAAGGCTGCTGGTTTTACTGCAGTAAGATTACCGGTCCGATGGTCAGCCCATGCAAAAGAAGATAACCCCTTTTTAGTTGACCAATCGTTTCTGGAGCGTGTGAACTGGGTAGTGGATCAATCAATCCAAAATGATTTAGCGATCGTGATTAACATGCACCACTACATAGAATTATTTGATTCTCCCCTGATACATAAAGAGAGATTTGTTAGGATTTGGCAACAAATTGCTTCATATTTTAAAGATGCCCCCGAATCCGTTTTTTTTGAATTATTGAATGAGCCTAATAGTGCCCTAAACGCAAATTTATGGAACCAAATTCTAGATGAATGTACCTCCATTATTCGAAAGACTAATCCTGATAGAACTTTGATCATTGGACCAAGTAATTGGAATCATATCTCCGGCGATCTAGATAAATTAAAGTTGCCTGATGATGATAATGTGATTTTGACTGTTCATTACTACGAGCCTTTTCACTTTACCCACCAAGGGGCAGAATGGGTAGCTAATAGTCAAAATTGGTTGGGACGTGAATGGATAGGAACGGACAAACAAGTTTCTCAAATTCAATCGGATCTTTTGATAGCTGCAGAATGGGCAGATAAAAATAAGGTCCCCGTATTTCTGGGTGAATTTGGTGCTTATAGCAAGGCTGACGAAAAATCAAGAATCAAGTGGACAAATTCCGTTAGACATCACGCCGAAAAATACAATTTCTCATGGTCTTATTGGGAGTTTGGAGCTGGATTCGGAGTCTATGACCGTGAAAAGAATAATTGGAGGGAACCTCTTCTAAAAGCTTTGCTCACAACTCATTCAAGTAATTAATCTGGCACTGTTATTCAATCGCATAACGGTTGTTCCTATTTTTAATATAGCAAGTTGGATTCCACTTCTCCAAACAGTTTTAATTCAATTTGGCTTTGATTTTGGTTTGTATTATCGTTATTCGGTTCGTTAGATTCTAGATCTGTGGGTTAGTGAAGGTTCACAATCAAATCTCATAAACTTCGGATCGATGATTGCCAACTTTATAATTACACAGATCCTGAAGTTCTGCAGGCATCCGTTCGAACACATC
>CAYVHK010000006.1:3949-31406 GCA_964451145.1 uncultured bacterium
GGTGTCCTCCCTCCCGAGCGCAATTCCACCAGGCGGGATAATAGGCAATGTTCAAACCCATTCGGTGCTGATTCTGACTTATATTAGCCCCACTAGTGTGCCAAGTACCCCCCTGCCATAGCACTACCGATCCCCGACGGGCGGTAATCGAACAAATACGCTTGTCACTAGAATTTAGACCTAATGGCCGTCGCTTAGATTTATGACTCATGGGTACAAAAACTGTCGCCCCATTTTCAGCAGTGAAATCGGTTATCATCCACATAGAATTAATTATCCATGGGGTATCCGGAAATGGTTCTAGCAAATCTTGCGTGGAATCTACATGTATCTCTGCCATGGGTGCACCAGGCTTAATCCATTTAGTACAAGCTTCCCCTAACCGTGCCTTCGGTCCTAGAAAATGGCGAACAACATCCAGAACATTCGGATGAGTAATGCAATCCCAGCACATTTCGTCATTATTAACAGTGCCAAAAATTGTTTGATTGATTCCACCAATTTCATCTGGACTTTGAAAGTTAGGATGAAATTGAGGATCTTGATGCAGTTGAAAGTATTTCTCAGCCATCTGATCGCAAATACCTGTTGGGATAGCATCTTCTATCAAACAATAACCGTAAACCTCTAAGTCCCTAATTGATTCATGTAATAACATTCGATATAATCCAAATCGATTTCCCAATCAGATTGGGAATATATTTTAAAATTCCACCGCTTAGAAAAAACAGCTGCCAACGTGTAGAAGATAATCAAAATAGATTGATCGGTCTTATACTAAATTGATTTAATATTCGTTAGAATCTCCCGGCCAACTGGAATTAACCTAAATTATTTCTTTCTAATTTCTATTATAGTTGAATACATTCTTGATCAAAATATGAGGCACTACACGTTTAATCTATATCCTTTACCATTATTGAACAATGGTACATGAACGTACCTACTAGGTATATTCATTCTCTTCATTTTTAAGTAATGAGACCTCAATTACAATTTTCCAAAGGAACTAGGAAAAGTAAAATCAAACGAACCATGACTTGGAACACCCAAGTTGAAAATCACGAATAACTCTAATCGATCGTCGTACTTCACGTCAATCAACACTGTATTTATACTATCTAGCATGCCACAGTTTAGCGTCAAATCTGGGAAGTGAATTGGCCATAAAACTGAATTTCAAAGATTTCAACTTATTATGCTGTCCTACTAATTGAAGATTAAAATCGTGAAATTGATTACTTTTCAATTACTCATTTATTTATTCTCGTTGGAATGTTCATTCGGATCTAAAAATGTATCTAAGTCGACTATACCTACTTCATGCGCGATTGTTTTAATCGTTTGCCAAGTTTGATTGGTCAAAGAAATGCCCTCAGATTCACGTTGGTCTGATACTCGCGCCTCCGGTTCTCCAGGAGCCATTACCTCTACAAAACCTTTTGCTGCTGGTGTCTCTTTCAGCGTTTTTATAAACGCAGCGGCATCTCTGGTATATTCATGTTTCTCACGAAATATTGCTATGTCCAGAGCGAGGATTAACCAGCTAAGTTCATGTGCATCACCAACCAAAATACCAGTCAAGAACTCGGCTGCAACACCCAATCCATAACCTTTATGACCAGCAACTGGCAGAATCATACCACCATCATAAAAATCATCAGCCTTACTGCTCGGTTGTCCAAATTTATCAATTATCCAGCCGAAGGGTAATTGTTTGCCAATTTCTCGGTAGAGACGAATTTTACCCTCCGATGTTGCACTGGTGGACATATCCACAACAACAGGAGCATGATTTTCAACCGGAAAGCCTAGGGTAATAGGGTTAGTCGCCATGACACGTTCAGAACCGCCATAAGGTGCAACTGACAAGTGATCTGCTTTTCCATGTGCTCCGCCACCAACAATGATTGTGATAACATCCTGACTGGCGGCATGTTCAGAAAACCAGCCTATACGACCAGTATGCGTGCTTTCTGTCAACCCCACAACTGAAAATTGATTGTCTCTAGCCTTCTCAATTGCGATGTCCATTGCGCAACTCAAACTGTAAATTCCAAAACCATGTTTCCCATTCAGAATTGATGTATTTGATGTTTGTTTTTTGACTAACGGTCTAGCTGATGGCTGAATCCATCCTCTTTCGATCTGATTCATATATTGGGAAACACGTAGTACTCCATGGGAATCGACTCCCTTGAGATTACTGTCAACTAGTGATTTTGCAACGACATCGGCGATATCTTGGGGCGTGCCGACGGCAACCAAAATATTGGTTACTAATGTAGTGAGTGGTTTACTGTCAATGAGTGGCATACGTTATTTACCTAATTCTTATTGGATCTCCCAAATTCTGTTTGTGCGATTCGTCACCAATGCTACACCCGAAAATTGGATGTGGACTAGTAATCGGTCAAGACCGACAATGATCAACTTTAACTGCGTTCATAACGCTCCAAAAATATTAGAATTATTTCCAGTTAGCAACATTTTCTATTTAACTAAGGTTGAACAATGTAAAAACTACTAGCAAGCCTCATGCTTGATTAATCTTGTTAGATCGGCCAACCAGGAGGGATAGAGGTATCAAGCCAAAATTGGTCCGGCGGAATTGGGTTTTCCGCCCGTAGGAATAATATAAGCATGTGAGTCAATAAGCATCAGGAATTATCACTTAACTGGCTATGTATGGATGTAGCAATTTGATTCATAGCTAAGATCATATATCCACAGTCGTCACCCACCTGTAACCATTGGACGCCACGCCTAGCCATCTTGACAGCAAAGTTCGGATCCGGCCCCATTCCAGATCCCACGAATAATCCAGCGGCTCGAGTCTTAGAAATAATTTTGTCTAGAGCATCTAAAACGATAGGGTGTTCCACTCTACCTAGAAGGCCCATAGATGCTGATAGATCCCAAGGACCGAGTGTAATACCATCTAGACCTGAAATAGCCAGAATATCATCCAAGGCATTTAAAGCCTCTACATTTTCAATTTGGACAGTGACAAATAGATCTCGATTGGCGCGCTCAATATAGTCGTTACCGCTATCTCGACCGTAGTTAGAAGGTACTCTAGGACCATATCCGCGCTAACCCAGTGGAGGGTAACGGCAATCGTTGACCACCTGTTGGACTTCATTTGCTGATCGAACTTGGTGAACAATAATGCCATCAGCTCCAGCATCCAGAACGGGATTAATAAAGGGCGTACTGCTGCCTGTAACACGTACGATTGCCGGCACTTGTCTCACTTTAGATGCCAAAAAATGTCCTGCTAATGACTCTGGGCTCATCTGACTATGCTCCTGATCTATCCAGAAAAAGTCAACTGAGTCTCCCAGTGCGTCAGTGACATGTGGATCAACTAGGGTGATTGAAGCGCCAATGCAGATATTACCTGCTGACATTCTGGCACGAAAGTCAGAAATTGGTGATGACTTTGTCGATTTTATTTTTTTCATTTTATTCTGCCGTCAGATAATACGGTCTTGTTGATGATTTATACTTTTCTATTACTACCAAGTATTCTTATGATTGCTATAAGAGAAATATGTTGAACACTTCGATTTCACCAAATTTGAAGTGGCACAAATGTTAATTTTGATTAAAAATATTGAAGTTTGTTTAATTATAGAAGTAAATTAAATTTACTTTGTGGTTTTTTGAATACTTCTTGAGTGGCGATAGTAAGATACAGCCCAATAAATAAACGAATAATATTTTCTTGCCGGCTGAAAATGTTTATTTTATTTCATCCTTAGTGTCAGACAATTTTTCCCATTCAATTTCATCTAGTTGATTTGGACTAAATTAATGAAAATTACATTACTTTTCTCCATTGTCTATTACCCTATAAGCGAGCAGGATCCCATTCTATTTTTTTAAGTGTGGGCCAGCTACGCTTGTTATTTCAGGCAGTATATTTACATATTTACTTTGGCGCACATCACCGAGATAGATTCATGATTCCCTGTATTATCTGCGTTAGTTTACACCAGCACCTGCCTTTATATTACTGGACAAAATTTAACCATTTCAGGTGGAGCATAAACATTTAATATTTGATTTCATATTTTCCTGCGTACAGCATGGTACGCCTATATCCACATCCTTCACATTACTGAATTCGATATCTTTTGATGCCCCATCTCTAACAGGATTTTCAGGATAACATTCCTTGACAAGCAAACATAATCTTCTCCAGATCTTTCTTATGGAAAGCTATGTGTACTATAGCTATACTATATAATACCGTCAAGTTGTTAGTGATAAAACATCTCTATTTCAGTCCAATACATTGTGTCGAAGCCCCACATCGGATTATATATCACCATATCATCTGAATGGGAGGATACAGGTGCCACGTCTTTTTCTGCTTTTGTCTCTTTTTCTACCTTGGTCTACTCAACTCTTAGCAGATAAAATTTCCTTTAATAGTTCAGTTCTGCCCATTCTAGCTGATAATTGCTTTCAGTGTCATGGTCCGGATGCTAAGACGCGCCAGGCTAACTTACGTCTAGATCGGAAGGAAACAATGTTACGGCGAGAAGATCCTGTTATTATTCCGGGAGATGTGTCCGGCAGTCAATTGATAGCCAGAATTAGGAGCTCTGATCCTGGATTACAAATGCCTCCTCCTCATATTAAAAGGAAACTGTCCCCGACAGAAATCAATACTCTAGAAAAATGGATTTCCGAAGGCTCCAACTGGGGTAAGCACTGGGCCTTTGTATCACCAGTCATGCCAACACCGCCCACTACTTTATTCAACAGTAATAATGCAATTGATCGTTTTGTCCAATCGATTCTTACTCGACAAAAACTTCATCCCTCTCCTCAAGCCGACAAAGTATCTTTACTTCGCAGAGTAACGATGGATTTGACTGGTTTGCCTCCAACTATTGAGGAACTGGATATATTTTTAGCTGATACAGAAAATGATGCTTACGAAAGGGTTGTAGACCGATTGTTGTATACCACGGCACATGCTGAACGATTAGCATTAGACTGGATGGATCTGTCTCGCTACGCAGATTCACACGGTATGCATGCCGATGGCTGGCGACAAATGTGGCCATGGCGGGATTGGGTGATTGATGCTTTTCGACGCAATCTGCCATATGACAAATTTGTGACTTGGCAAATGGCTGGTGATCTTCTGGATGTTCCTACACAGGAACATCGATTAGCGACCGCTTTTCACCGTAACCATCCTATGATGAGTGAAGCGGGATCAATTGAAGAGGAATTTCGACTTCAGAATGTTTTTGACCGAATGGAAACAACGGCTACTGCGTTTTTAGGATTAACGATGAACTGTGCACGATGTCACAGCCACAAGTTTGATCCTATTTCTCAGTCAGATTACTATCGATTTAGTGCTTTCTTTAACAACGTTCCAGAACTTGGCATGATTGGCAACGACGGTAATTTCGGACCAACATTACCATATCCAGATGCAGAAACCACCTCTCAACTTCATAGCTTGGATTATCGACTTGAAACCCTATCAACTGAAATAAAGCACAGCCGACAAATAGCACTTAAACAGTTTAAATCAATTGCCGATCAGTACATAAGGCAGCAACAGGTGAACATTTCATCTTTCCAAAGTCAGGTTTTTTCCTTCGACGATTTACAGACATATGTTGAAGCGGAACACCGAGAATCAACCCTAGATGGAAATTCTAAGATTGTTTTTAAGGACACTCCGACATTTATTCCTGGGGTCAATGGGCAGGCAGTAGAAATAGACGGTGAACATGGTTTTTTAACACTAAAAGAAATTGGGAAATATGATGTGGCAGATATGTTTAGCATCGCTCTTTGGATTCGTCCACAATTGAGAAAAGACAAACTAGTTACCCGAACATTGCTGGGAAATACAGGTAATAAGAACCAGTATTGGCGAGGATGGGATCTGTTCTTAGACCAAACAAACCGGTTGTCGGCTCGTTTAGTTCACAATCTGCCGGATAATCTATTACATGTTCGCTCAACTGGTCAAATCTTGGATCAACAATGGACACATGTGGTTGTCACCTATGATGGTTCAGATATTGCAGCCACAGATCGCCCACTGAGTTTGTTCATAAATGGACAGCCTTGTCTAATGGAAACAATCCACAATAGTTTGACTCGCACTATTCTAGAGGAGAAATCAAGAGATGTCCGCGTCGGGCGGAGTTACCGTAGTGCTACTGGTGAATTTGGAATCTATCATGGTGCTTTCGACGACCTCCGATTCTATCAATCGACACTGACAGCTGTCGAAGTAGCAAATCTATATCAATCTTATTCGACTACTGTAATTAATACTTTTCAACCGATGGCAGTAAAGTTGACCGATGCTGATTGGTTTGATCACTGGCTACAACGAGAGCATGATGATTGGAAAATCAAACTAGTGAATTATCGACAGCTGTATAAAAAGCGGATTGAATGCTTTAGCAAAGTACCGTTAGTGATGGTAATGCGTGAGATGACCCCCCCACGCGACACATACTGTCTTGAGCGAGGCATCTATGACCAGCGCCGGCAAAAGGTTCAACCACAAGCACCATCCGTAGTAATGCCCTTTGCCACCGATTTACCGACCAATCGGCTTGGATTATCACAATGGTTGTTTGCCCCTGATAATCCGCTGACCGCCCGAGTTGCTGTCAATCGTTATTGGCAAATGATATTTGGTCAAGGTTTGGTGCGAACACCCCATGATTTTGGTGTTCAAGGAGAACGCCCCACTCACCCTCGATTATTGGACTGGCTAGCTGTTTGGTTTCAGAAATCTGGTTGGAATGTTCGGGAGTTACTGAAAATCATGGTTACTTCAGCCACTTACCAACAGTCCTCGAAAATAAATTCGGCTTCGGTTCAGATTGATCCTGAAAATCGATTTCTTTGGCGATTTCCCACATATCGATGGCCAGCTGAGTTTTTGCGAGACGGTGCTCTAGCTGGAAGTGGATTACTAGACCGAAAGGTAGGAGGACCGAGCGTTAAACCATACCAGCCACCAGGTTTGTGGATCGAGAAAAATAACTTTTCGGCCAAACTTAAAACGTATCAAATGGACAATGGCGCCTCACTATACCGACGAAGTCTGTATAGCTTTATCCGTCGTACGTCACCACCACCTGCTATGCAAATATTAGATGCTCCCGATCGCAGTGTTTGTATAGTAAAAAGGGAGGTGACTAACACCCCGCTACAAGCCTTGGTTTTGCTAAATGACCCCCAATTTGTGGAGGCCGCTCGAGTTTTGTCGGAGCATGTTCAGTGTCAAGATCGGAAGAACTTGGACCAATATCTGAAACGGATCTTTCGTCTGCTCACTAGCCACTATCCCAATATGGATGAAATTAACCTGCTTAAACAATGCTATCAAACGATCTATGAGCGTTTTCGACAAGACACTGATGCTGCGAATGCTTTGTTGCAGGTCGGTGAGTATCCCCTCGACTCGACACTGGAATCGACGAAAATAGCAACTCTGACAGTAGTAGTTAATATGGTCATGAACTCTGCCGGATTCTATATGAAACGATAAGTTATTGCTATATATCTTCTTGTCTCAATTTGATATAGAACCCTTTATACTACAGACAAGGTGGTTGAGTAAATATGAAATTTATCATAAACACGTTATGAGATAGGATAGTAGTAATAGAAGATATTTTCCCGTTTGAACACCTAATTATTTTGAGTTGGCGCCGAATCCATTGGAAAAAGGCAGAGTTTCATATTTGGGAAAATTTCACAAATATCTAATTATTCTTGTTATTGACACTTTCCTTCGATTCTTTTATTGACCGTTTAGCTAAAAATGTAGCGCGATTTTTATCCTGAGAAAATCTGGAATATAAGCTTTGATGCTATAGTCATTTCAAAAGACTTATCGAGAATTTGAAAATAGAACTGATCTTAATTTCAATATTATTGAGGATACTCTTGAGTCTGTCGGTTTTACTAAATCGGTTAGTACCCAGATAATAGTGTTGGACATGTCATTTGGATTTTTTCAGTTCTTAAAATATCCTTAATGTCGTTGATAGTTAGTTTCTTCATCTCAGGATTTTGTCGGATTGAATGATAGAGAGACTGTGTTATCTGATGGAGATAACAGGAGAGTCGTTTAGGTTGTTGGAGAATACCGCAACCCAAAGACTATTGGAACTATCGGGATTGAAGTATAGGTTGAAGATCGAGAGGGATGATAGAACGAAAGAGGTAGGAACTTCCCGACTTACGATGGACAAGATATGATGGATTCATAATACGAAGTGTGTCAAAATTGGACAAAAGAGTTCATATTCGTATCAGGGGAAAAAACTAAATTCAGTCTATGACTGGTTTTTTGGTAAAATGGAGGAGTTGTATGGAAGAGTTTTAGCTAATCTTGGATTAGTCAAATTGTATTGGTGGAGAATCACCTCCAACCACGCAAAAAAAGAAGGAGTGGTGGACAAAATGAAAGAAAATCAACCCTATCAATGATAGGAAATAGGTCTTATTTGTTCGTGCCAAACCCAAAATTTTTCCAATAGTAAAAGACTCGAATTCGTCGCTTTAAATGTGGTCGAGACACAGACAAATTTGATTGAGCAACAATATATCTTCAGCAATGCGGTAAAAAAAGAGAAGAATAACTACTTAATTCGACTGATATTCAACCCAAATTTCAGCCATATTAGTCAATTCAAAAGGGTTAAACCGCCTTTTTCTGGTAAAATTACACAAAAACAACTGCATTGTTAGTAGATGAGAGAACATTGCAAATGAATGAGTGCCTCTTTTTACCATCTACCACATCAGGACACCAATCATAATTAAACAGTACAAATAACAAAGACAAGAATAACAAACATAGAATGAATTTTTTAACGCAACTGTTTATCTGGTACCCCGTTATTACGGCAATTGTATTTATACTTTTTGCTGGCTCTTTAATTCTGCTTTTACACCAAACCAACTCTTCATTTAGGCCAAATGGCAAAAGGGAAAGAACAAATATAAAAACCTTCGTTTTTTCACTTATTATGACAATGGTATTGTCCGCTTTTTTGGGCTATCAGTTAGATCTGTATAATTCTTCGTTCGAAGGAGAGATTATTGAAAAATACGTTAGAGAAAGAAAGACTATCAGAACTACATCTGCCCGTCATTATATTAGGGTCAATACTAGTGGAGAACTATATACAACAGAAGTAGCAGGTCGACAGTATCAGAAAATACAAGTAGGGGACCACGTAAAAAAAGAATCCAAAACGTTTGAAGTCCAGATTAATTTAATTCCTGACTCTATCGAAAAAAAACAGTAAAGTCTAAATAATCAACTTAAAAGACAAAAACATGATTAAATTTGACCAATCGCAGGTGGGAAAACAGTTCCTCTCCCATGAATATATATCGTAATGAATCAAAGCTCTTTTCTTTTTGCTTCATTTCTAATTTCTTTAAGTAGCAGCCAAATCGACTCCTGATTGCTATTCCATATACTGAGGCCGAATAGACTACTGTCCACTACTTGCAAAGGCCTGCCAATTCCAATCTTTGCTCAATATTTCTCACTTCCTCAATAGGTAACTGTAGTAGCGGTGGTCGGACATGGGCTGTCGGCAAACGACCAAGTAACACAAGAGCCTCTTTCATTCGATTATGCATATCAAGAAGAGGGTCGCAATAGAAAGCTTTCGTTAAATGATACAACTGACTACTAATATCTTGGGCAAGGGAGAGATTTTTATCTTGAATCGCTTGCCAAATACTCACTTGTAGGTGTGAAATTACGCTCCCAGCACCTGATAATAATCCGTCACAACCTAAGACTAGGGAACTGAGTAACCAAGCACTGTGTGTCGATAATACTGCCACTGATGGATTCAGAGCGTGAAGTTCCCGAATATGCTGTTCATGCAGAACTGGGTCATTACACCAATCTTTAATGGCTCGAATAGTCGGAAAACGATAGCACAATTCCAGCAAAGTAGGCAATGGGTAACCAAGACCACTGGAGATTGGGTACTGAAACAGGATCAAGGGCAAGTCTGTCTGACCGACAATATACTCCAAATGGCCAAAGACCATTTCTGGTCGTTGCTGTCCACCTAAAGACATACTATCCGGTGGAAAAATTAGCAATGCTGAAGCTCCGCCTTCTGTGGCATTTCGGGCTAGTCGGCTTGCGGTCATACTGCTTGGTGTAGAAATGCCGACGACCAATGGTATCTGATCGCCGACTGATTCCTGAGCTAGATATAAGCTCTGATTTTGCTCGCTCAAGGTTAGAGCATGAACCTCAGCGGCATGACCATTAATTGTTATAGCAGAGAGGCCTTCAACGGAAGCCAAATCCCTAAGGTGATTTTGATAGGCGATTGGGTCAATTTCCAAATTCGAGTCGAATGGCATCAGAGCAGCAGGAATAACGCCTTGAGGGTGGTAAAAATTGGTGCTTGTCATAGTAAAAAACAACCCCTTTCAATACTCACCTAGATCAATGGCCGGTCAACCGAACTGATGCTATCACATTTTCGCATTATGGTAAAGAATTTGGCTGATTTCTTCATCTGTTTTTGGACAGTAAATAAAGGCGATATTTTTCCTTTGCTTGTTCTTGAATTTTGGCCTGTACTAGTAATACTGTCAGGCAGTTGCTCCTGACGAAAGCGTATCCAGTGCTGTCAGCCCAGCTTTGAATAAAATCCTAAGCAATGAAGATCAAGGTTAGAAATGAGAAGGCCGGTTTTATTTTGTCGGTTAAGGAAACGAGAATGAGGAACTTGATTTTGATTTTGCCAGCCAGTAGAGGGCAGGAAATCAAAAGTGTTGGCCCAGGTAAAATTGAATAAAGAATCAGAGATAGAGAGAAGGAACTAGCCAGAACGGCCGTTACCATCAGTTTTGTACATAATGTGGATATAGGCTTGAATAGAAGGAGCCGTGTGGGTCTCAATTGGCGGGACTGAGAAACAAAAGCATCAATACCGAGGGAGTGGTGATCTTGCATGATTTGATAAAGATCGGTGTTAGAAAATGGGAGTTTAGTCAAAATTTCTTTAACTTTGATACTGTAAATTTTCTATCTTAACATTGATTTTATTCAAATAAGTTACTAAGATAGTGCGTTATCCGCCGAATAATTACGAGAAATATTAGGATTGAATCAGGGAAGAATTCGCTGGTTAATTTCTAGTGACTCGTTTGAGTTAAGGTGAAAAATGAGAGGCTTGAAATGGTCTTAACGCACAGCCAAATATCGAGTTATGAACATCATGGGTTCTTGATTTATGGTCCTATCCTATTAGAAAAAGAATTGAAAGATTTACGCCAACGGATTGATCAACTTGCTTCAGGAGAACATCCCAATTCAGAGGAAATCGGAGTTCGTTTAGAGGCTGCCGCTCAGAAAGGTGAATTACAAGGGGTCTCAATTCGGGACAAGGTTTGGCAACTTTTAGATCCTCATCGGTATGATGATTTGGTTTTTGAACATGCTAAGAAACCGGAAATACTAGATATTGTCGCTGAACTTCTTAGCACAGATAATATCAAACTATTCCATACACAAACTTTAATGAAACCGGCTTTTCATGGCTCAATCGTTTCTTGGCATCAAGATTCTGCCTATTGGACATCAATTAGTCCTCCAGCATTGGTTAGTTGTTGGACAGCATTGGATGAAGCTACCGAAGAAAATGGTTGTGTGCGTATGTTATCCGGCAGCTATAAAAAGGGGCTCTGGCCTCACGATCGTAGAGATTTTTTGCACGCGAAAGGTGTCGATGTTTCAAAGACAACGCCTATAGTAATGAAAGCTGGCAGTTGCAGTTTTCACCACAGTTTGACTGTACATGGGAGTTTTGAAAATAAAACACCTTATCGACGGAGAGGGTTAGTGACTAGTTATATGAGAGCTGACTCTAATTGGATAGGAACATATGAGAACAAACCACAGTTTTCTCTGTTGCGTGGTCAGGATTTTCCTGGTAGTGTTTAACGAGAGTCACTCTTGAGAACAAATTGTTTCGTTTTGTAGATGCAAGTTAAACGAAGAAAGATGTATACGGAAACCCAAACTTTCATATAAATTGAGTGCAGCTGTTCTGTAAAATTGAGTGCCGACTTCTGTTACAATAATTCCATTATCATTCAGGTAATTTAGAGCGCTCAACATTAATGACCGACCCAACCCAACACCACGGCACCTCTCTGAGACTCCCGTCCAGCCAATTCCGCCCGGATAAGAACCGTCAATTTTTTTTCGATCGTGTAAAACCAAACCAGCGCAGATGCCCACAGGATAACCATTATGTTCAGCGAAAAAGAAACCAAGTGGGTCGAAGTCTGACCTCATATTAACACCCAAGTAGTTTTGGATCCAAAAATCTGAGGCCGTAGATGAACTAGCAAAAATTTCATTCTTGACTTGTGCCCAAATTTTCTCATCACCCTCTCGAAATCTCCTTAGCTGGTAACCGGATTTAGTTGTTGGTGGATTATTATTGTAACTCTGCATATTCAAACGCAGAGTTAATTGTCCATGTTCAATCCGTATACCGGATAAATTCAAACTCTCTATCAATTGCCTATAGGGACCATCTAACCATTTAGAAACATGAATTTTCTTGGCACCTTTTTTCTGCAAATCAAGGGCGCATGCTTTAATCGGTTCGAAACTGAAACATTTATCCCTAAAATTTCTTTTACTACAAGCCCAATGGATAATTCCCTGACAGTCGTTCATCATATTTCCATAAGCAAAACTAACTAACTCGCTACCTACCCATCCGGCGAAAGCTATTGGTTCTTTTGACGCTATTACCTCTTCAGCCTGCCAGAACTCAAACCCTTCTGTATTATCATATACATCGTTTATAAGACATCTAGCTATATCCAAGTTCTGGGGATTAAGTCGACCGGTGTGCATTCTTTATCTCCTTTATTATTAAAAAATAGTAAACAATTTTCATCAGCAAAGGACATAACTACCAGTTAACCAAAAAATTTGAACTAGTTTATACATCCTCCATCAGCGAAATTACATAAACAACACAATTCAGATCACCTGTTGACAAAAAAGTACTAAGCTCAAAATTCCAATCGTTATCTTTTTATCTTCTACTTACTTATGCGGATTAATTCCTATGTTTTGGGCCAATACGGGTAACTCGGTGTAGTGTCGGTGCCTAAAAAGACGGGCACCATGATACCATTCGATGTTGAAAAATGATATTCAGAATTATATCTATTTGAAACGTTCATTTTACGCATCGCAGAAGAATGTTATAGCTAAATAGTCTGTATTCGATTTTTTACTTGGACGATGAAGACGGAATAATATATTGCTAATAAGTATGGGTGTAATTGTTAGTAAGATAAACAAAGGAGATATCCCCTATGGGTTAATTAGTTGGGTATAAATCAATATCCAGTTGGCTACCTTTTTCTTCTTTAATATAGTTTTTTCCTTTTAGTCTAACTAGGTGAAGACTCTCTTGACTCATCACTGACCTCTACATATAATCAAGATACATATCGAATATGATCCGATTTACCAAGTATATTCATATCCTATTCTCATCGAGATACTGTTTTTTAATCATCGTTTCGATCGTGAGTCTTAGTTTGATTAGTTAGCCGAGATCTATCGTAGAATTGAAATAGTCCATACCTTTTTGTTTGGCACTAATTCTGTTTTTTGCCCTTCTGCAGTCCCCGGTTTGCAAATTAAGTGTTCGGTCGGTCATAAAAATTGACTAGTACTTATTTAGTTTTAATCCAATTTTTGACTGGATCAGCGACTAATAATTTCCACAAAAACCGATGCTTCGAATATTAATCTTAATTTCGCTGTCATTTGTAATTTTCTCCTGTGAATCTATGTTTGACGAAATAAACGATTCCGAGCAAATATGGGCTTCAGAACTTGGATTAGAGCGTGGAAACTGTATTTCGTGTTTACCATCTATCCATAGCCAAACGCTGGAGAATCAGGAATTAACCTTCAATACTGATCATATGCTTTGTATTCATCTGGAAATGGATTCATCTGATTTTGAACAGATGAGAAATGAATCTCGATTTGGACCTACCAGGCAAAAATGGGCAAATCTGTGGGGGGGAGTGGTCTTGCAGTCAATACAGTGCGATGCTACCTATCCGTCTAAATTTAATTGGTACGCTGCGAACATTTCAATAGACGGCCTAAGCCTAAGTAATGTCGGTATACGAAAAAAAGGATTTTTAGGATCGATATTTTCTGAGGCGCCGTCAATTAAAATCGATACCAAAAAATATGTTTCAGATCAGTATATAGGTCAAATCACAAACATTACCCTAAACAATAGTGCTCAAGATCCTACTAGAATAACAACCTGCCTTGGTGCTAGGGTGTTTGAATTGGCTGGTTATCCCGCACCTAGATGTAATTTAGCTAATGTTACGATAAATGAACAATCCATGGGGGCTTATTCTCATTTGGAAACAATTGACAGTAATTTCCTCATAAGACAATTTGGTAACGATAGAGGTCATTTGTACGAAGGACAACTTGTCGATTTTTGGAAGAATTGTCTGCCAAGATGGGAAAATAAGACTCCACAAACAAACCCATTTGGCCAACCACTATTGAGTATTATCAAAGTTTTAGACCAAACTTCTGACAATCGGTTAGTAGAGCAACTAAGGCCACATTTGAATATCAACCGTTTTATTACCTTTTGGGCGATGGAGATGATTTTGGGGCACAATGATGGCTACACTTGCAACAAAAATAATTTCTATATTTACTTAGATCCAGATGATAATGGACGTATCACTTTTATACCTTGGGGATTTGAAAATAGTGGCAATTACGAATATGAGTGGTCTGCGGAATCTTATTTCCAATCTAGGCTTCCACATCGACTGTCTCGAGTGCCTGAGATTGTCAGGCAGTTGGAAAATAAGCTAAAATTCTTATTGGATCAGGTATGGGATGAGAGTTATCTCATTTCACTTATAGACCATTTAACCCTACAAGTGAAAACAGCGGAGAGAAATGGCCGATCTGCATCCTACCTCAACAAACTAAAGGTCTCGATACCCAGACGGAAGGCTGAAATTAAGTTGATAGTTCAAGATGGATTACCTCAGATCGTTGAAGATTGAAAATTAACTTTCCGGTTCTCTGTCTTGATATAACCAATAATTACGGCTTAAGCATTGCTGTCTTTCCAGATGTGTTTTAGATGTATCACAGACCAACCTTTTTCATTATCTGTCTTGATTTTGGCAATTGATTCGAAAGCAACGATCTTGGCTATAGGGCATAGTTTTCCGCTAAATTGATATTTTGTGATGCCCCAAAATGTTCGTCGAAAGCCCTGTTCCATGATCGGGGCCTGATTCAGAAAGCCATCTAAAAGAAGATGTTTCAGTGGGTGGTATTAACTTTTTCAGACCCAATATTTTTGCTTCGATCATTAATTCCAAACTGGTCGTTTCCGTTAATTGTAATAAGCGTATGTTCTGGTGAATCCCAATCGAGCACTTTAACAATCGGGATAATCACGCGTACAGCTAATCCTATTCTACGCGTATTAGAATGATTGGGATCAGATTGATGCAACGTCCTTTCATTAAAAAGAATGAATTCACCAGGCTTCATTTCCAAAGTAACAATGTCGCTGAGATCAATATAATCAGGATCACCCATCCGATTGAACTGAACATTTGGTTTCGACTCAACATGAGGTATCACGCGACGATGAGAACCCGGTATGATTTTAAGGCAACCATTTTCAACAGTACTAGGATCAATCGCAATCCAAGCTGAAACGATGATCGGTGGTTCTAAAGGCCAGTAGTTGAAGTCTTGATGCCATGGAATTTCCTTGGCACCGGTTTCCTTGACGAAGAAATTTGTACGCCACAATAAAAGGTCATCACCATATAAGCAAGTCATACGTTTGACGATCTGAGGATCTGTTGAAAGTTCGTGTACTAATTGATCATCAAGGTGGCGGTTATGCACTCGATTTTTATGGTCCGGAGGATCAGTGTTCAGTACCAGTTGAATCTGTTTTGCAATTTGACTCATCTCATCAACAGAACAAAGAGAATAAGGCCCGAGATACCCCTGTACCCTGAATTTTTTTATCTCATTAGCATCCAAAATGGTATTTTTCATATATTTCCAATATCATTTTTAGTCATTCAACACATAGTACACTGTTCAAGTGTTGTGATCAAAGACCTTCATTTTTTATACGACTTTACCAAACTGTTTTTTCTTCCTAGTGATGTGAGGAATATTTCACTTAGGTGTAAGTAGAAGCGAATTTGAAATTTGGCAAATAACTTTTCTGGTATAGTTAAAATATCTTCTACACCAACCACGGCCAGATTTTTTATTGGTAATAGATTCCTGCTTAGGATAATCAAGTAGTTATCAGTAGTTAGTTGATAACACTTTTTCTCTCATACTTGATCTCGTTTTACTTCTCTTGACTCTAACCTAATTCTTTATTAGTCATTCCAAAAAATATCCTCTCATTGATAAATTACTCAATCGCTACATAACTATTCCATATTTTTTAATAGATTTTTGGTTAGCCGATTATTGAAAAAATCGCCTGCATAGATATACAAGATGAATCAATTAAGTAAATTAGGAATAGACTATTTGGTCCTTAAAAAATATTTTTCAGAAAAAACGGTGTTTTTTATCAATTTCATAGTTTTTTCCAATTTCTGCGTATTGCTAATACTGACCAAATTAATATTTTCAGCCAAATCATCAAAAAATAAAATCCAACTAAGTCTTGTCCTCATAACCTAGTATTTATCACAGATCATAAGTGGCAATTCGAAAAAAGGAACTAACCCTTCGGTTCAACTTGGATAAGATTTGACACTGTCCGAGATTGTTTTCTATTAAATCGAGTTTTCCGCATTCTTAAAGCAGAACCACACCGAGGACTACACCAGAGAGAAGTATCTCTTTTACGATAATTTTTGAAGTAGACGTAATCACAACGGGGGTTAGTGCAACGTTTCAAGGATAGACGCTTAGGCCAAATACCACTGTTGTCAGACTCCAAGCAATAAAAAACCAAAAACAAGTGCGGCAGAACAAACTGAGCCATTGCATTACCAAAATCAGCTTGATCCTCGACAGCAATCACATATTCAAAAAGCTTGCCGACAGCTTGCCCTGCCGATTGAGGCTCAAAATCATGGCCTAAATGCCAAGCTTCAAATGGTGGATCGAACCAGTGGTAATCACCTGCCAACAAAGAAGGATAAACAGTTTGATTACACCATTTATTTAGTAAAGAAAATTCCAAACTAGTTCGGTGCTCATCTATATGATCTGGAGGAAAAATCCGATAGTGAAGATCGAACTCCAATTTGTCAATGTGATTATCACATAACTTGCGGTAATCATCAATCCAATCAAAAGACCACTCAAATGGTTCAAATGAACTATATTGATCATTCCAATGATCTTCAACTAGGTAGTTAGCATTAGCTAATAGCAAATCAGGATTCTTGTAATATTTGCCAAGCAAGTCTATAGAAAGCAAAGAGTCAATAAGAGCTTGAGGAGGGATAGAAACGGCATAATTACTCGTAATTCCCCTGTCTCGAAACATATAAACGGTTGAAGAAATCATCTTTAAATCGACACCTCCGCGCCAATGGTATTGGCTATTCCTGTCTTGACTAACTAATAATAATTTTTTCTGTATCGATCCTTCTCAACTATGATGACACTATATAATACTTGATACTGAATGAGCAGAAAAAATAGCAAATATGAAATGCACGTTTCCTTCTTATGTACCGGGCTTTTTAATCAATATTTTTTTGAATGTCAAACTTCAAGGCTTAAAAAAAACCTAGTTTTTACTATGTCCGTAGTGATCCATATATTGACAAGTGCCATGATCAATAACCCGTCTTTTCACTGCCTTGTCGAATCTACAGGATCATTCCTTCACCTTTCTTTTATTCAGATCATCTACCATATTCACTACTAGCATACACAATACTCTAGAACGAGTTGAAACGAACAATTGAAGTTTGAAGTAATATTTCCTTTATTGGGCACATACTATTCGTTACTGAAACAGAATGACTTTTTAAAACCAAAAAATTGAGGATACCTCCTAAATCAGCTCAGCCTTTATATTATTAATATTGAATGGTGATAATTTCAAGTTACCTAAAATTGTCTTGCCAACCAACAGTCTCAAAATGGTGAAAAATTTGTTCTCTAGTCAGGAATGCTTGCAATTAGCTTAATATAGTAATATTATATGATCAGAACGAACAAATAAAGGTTACTATGTCTGAAATTACACTGACTACACTAAGTCCACTTATGCCGAGCCAATCGGCTGATAGTGAATCGTCTAAAGCTGCCCAAGAACCCAATAAAGCCCAACAAGAACCGGCCACGCCGGTGGAACCTAAACAAAAACCAACTAACCCAACTGCACAGGCCAACCGTAATAACCAAGGTCAATCCCAAGATGGTGGACTTTTAGTAGATGGCCAATTCTGATTTCACTAACTAGATGTCTTATTTGTGATGATTATCTTACTTTAGGTAAGCCAAATTGGTTCTCTAATTGCTAGTATTTCGGTTTATTATCGCTGTTTATATGATATCAGTAACAGCCTCTCTTTATAGTTTTTTACTGGATTCCTCTACTGCTTTCGCTTTGAAAATACAGTTCAGAAATTAATGCCCTTGCCTAAGTCGGCTGTTATAAACTATAGATCATCAGTAAAACCCCTAACTGAATTCGTCCAGTATGCCGAAATCATCCCAGAGAAGCACAACTAAATAATAATCGGTTTTTTCTCCTCAGTTCATAGTCCTTGTTTCTGTATAGAATTAATCTACCAGAATACCTCGTTTCAGTTAATTTTATAAACCAATATCTTTGCGGATCAGTAAATTTAAAAGCACAATCTTAGATCAATATTTAGAAAGTTTGAATTTTCGGTATTCTTAGTTATATTCGTATTGTCAATAATCGGTTGAAAGATTTAGGGCTTTTGCAACTAAAATTAACAACCATGATTATGTTTTTTACCGGAGAAAGATTGTGAATAAAGAGAAGGTATTTCGAGTTGGTGGTATTGAACTACACGTTTCTAATCGGGTTGAAAGTGATGACGGAGGACCGTTAATTCATGTCTTTGGACAAGTAAGAGGGAAATCCGGTTCAAATCCTACGTTTTGACTGTTTTAGAAATAATCCACACTACCACTAAGATCCAACTGGTAAAGACGAATACACCAAACTAGACTCAGAAACCGATTCGGTTAGATGGGCAATAGATCAACTAAGCGAAAATCTATTGGAGATGATTGCGACTGCCGGTTACAAAACAGTAGACCAAAAAGCGGCCTCTACCGTTTTGCCAAAAGTTGAATTACTGATGCGATAAGAAACTGTGTCAAACTACAACAACTAACAGAAGACCAGATTATAAAAGACTATCCTCAACAATAGATGAAACAGGGGCAATAATTGATATTATTTGGATAACTTCCTTATTGGACATGTTGTAGTGATTCTTCTATTTAGAACTTTATAGACTGGTACAAGATTGGTAAAGACGAATAACAACTACAAAATCTTTTTTCTCTCAATATTCATCCATAACAAACATTTGGGCAATAAGATGGTCAAAGACCGCATAGCAAGGGAAACCTAACAGTACTAGGCTCATATATTTAAATTTGCACTCTGATAACATGAATTTTCGATTTCTATTACCCGAACTAAATTTTCTTAATGATTTTTCGGCATTCAGATGAACAATACTATTCGATTTCTACAACAGTTGGATCAGCGATGGTGGTGTATTTGAGCCTACCTAATATGGAATCAGGAAATTTATACTATTAAGAATAGTATAAATTGGACCTAAATGATGATCTAAATCTATTTTTTTTCTTTGCTCCTCTTTTTCATTTCTTCAGCCTTGATAAATGGCGGTTCCTGAGGCTCCACAGTTCTAGACGGTATACTGTTTGCTATCTCCCTCATAACATCTGACCGTCGATGCTTAATAAAATCCCTGACCTTTTTGAGATTAGTTGGGTTTCCAGATTTCAGATTCCAGCTTTGACCCAAAGTTAAGTGTGGTTCAATCAGATTTTTCAGTCTCTCTGTTTCAGATAATAGCTTGTTTTCATCCCAATAATTGTCTAATATGTGTTGCATTGTTTGGGCATATCGCTGTCGGCATGATTCAATTTGATACAACTGATGTGCTATTAATCCTTGTGTATTAACAAATAACACACCTTGTTTTTCTCCCCTTCCTAAGCGGCTAAATTTTTCAAATAAACAATCTGCCCCCCACGGTATAAAGTGAAATTTATCTGTTTTTGCATCAAGATAAAAGAAGAAGTTATTACGGTTGGCCGAATATCCATCCCAGAAACCTAATAATCCTTCCATGGCCCAAAAAGTATAAAAAGAATCCAAGTCTACCAATTGACTGATAGCCCGTCGATAATCATAATTATTCAATTCTAGTTGAGCTACAATTAGCATGTCAGAACTACCAGATCCTGCATTTAGTCCCTGGAGGGCCAGTATATTCTTCCCTGATCTTAGTTTGTCTTTATGCGCAGATATATCCACCCATTCAAAGCCCATGGACTCATGATTAGCCGTAGCTCTGCTGGTCCAATTCGGGTTGGATGGCGAATTTAAACTAGATATTCGATGACCGTTCAGATAAGCGATGGCTCCATCATCATATTTCAGCTTTAAAATCAACTTTCCCTTCGCTAATATCTGCGGGAGGTTATCGATTTCGAAAGGGAAACGTAAATAGAGACTGTTGGTTTGATTGTACATTTCTCTTTTAAAATCAAACTCGGGACTAATCCAATCTTGATAACCATTATTTTGCTCATATCCAGCGCCATTCTGCCCCTGTTTCCAGTTGGAATCGTCAAAATCTAATTTTTGCCATCCTTGGTCATACCGATCGTCAGTTGGCACCCAAGCCCTTCCTATTGCTTTGGAGCTGAGAATAATTTCGCCATTTTCTCCTTGTATAGCTCGGATTAATTGTTTGATTTTGTCTCGACCGATACTATCCTGACCTAATTTGTTTTCAAAACTCCCTGACCAACCAGGAAAGAAATCTACTACTGTACCTTCGTATAGGACACCTTGGTCGTTGCTAAAATTACGCTTTAAAAAAGGGCGACGTACAGTTTCGACATGACAATAAACACCTAAATATTGATCATTAACATTAACTTTAGCATAAGCACAGCGGGGTGCAGGCGAACCTGCGGCGTTAAATAAAGAATAACTCATAAATTGGCTCATGAGGCTATTATCTTGTTTGTTATTATTAAAAGTTAAACTGGTTAATCCACCAATTTGCCCTTCTCCATTGACATAGTTAAGTTTAATTTTAAGAGATGGACGTTTGGAATCCTGTGAACCAATAAACCCTTTTTTTCGAATACCGACTTGAGGAAACGTGACCCCATCAATAGATATACTGCCTTCAACATAAGTGTAAGGAGAATCAATAGGTTCAAACTTTCGTTTCTCCTGAAACTCCGTTTCTATGTTTCGCTGCTGCAATCGAATGGTATTCCAGTCCTTATTATCTAAGCTAATTTTGATATCTAATACGCGATCAGTAGGAAACAAATTATCCAGCGTAATCTCGTGCTGAGTTTCAAGCTGAGCATTTGCGGGTATGACGGTTAAAAGCATTAATATACCCGTCAGGGTAAGTTTAGTTATCATGCCGAATAATATTTTTAATTGTGTCAAACTGAATAATAACAAGATTTTTGACCTCAAGGTTACACGTAGCTTACTGGGATTAAAGGCGTATCAGCTAACCGATTAATACTGATTTCGTAAGTTAAAAGAAAGGGAAACACAGGTACTGGTTTAGGTATTAATTGGCAATATAAAGAAGAAAAAGATATGCAACGAGACTAATGGTATCGGCCTGATTAGCTTGTAAAGGCGTCAATCTACAAACTAATATTTTAATGTAAATACTGATTAATCTTAGAACAGATCAAAGTTGCTTTTTCTTTTTTAGGACTAAGTCTCGGTTTTTTATCTATTTCAGTCCTCTACGAACACTACTTAGACTGAAAGTTCCCCCGTAAAAAACTTCATCTGCTGTTCCCTCCGATTCCAACCACGCTTTGGCCAATGCTCTTGGCATTTGATGGATTTCATAGCCTTGAAACGCTTGTACTGCATAAAAGCCATAGATGGTAAATATGCGCCAGCCTTCTTTTTGTCGGCTATTAGCTTGATGCCATAACCGTTGATCCCACATCACTACATCTTCTTTTCTAGCTAAAAATAATTCTTGTGCTGAATCATTATATGGATTTAATTTTTGGTTTTGGTGCGACCTTGGAATTATTGCGGTTGGTCCGTCTTCAATGCTTTCTATATCACGATAATAAATTCCCAAATGGACAGCCAATGGATAGTGATATTCACGACCTGGCATTCCTTCATGTTGTCGATCTTTATGCCAACCACCTATTTTCTTGCCACTCTGACTAATTAACCACGCTGTTTCAAACACAGATATTTTGGGCGACATTTGGGATGGGCTCAGAGCACCGCTCAGAGGCGCTCGTATCCGAGGCGCTTTAAGGGGATAAACTAATTCTGGCCTATCATCTGGCAACTCAAACCGTCCATCCTGATTTTCAACTATCACTGCTTCAACTTCCTGCCTAAAATTGTCAACGCTTTCGCGCTCAAATACATTTGGCAAAACAACATAACCTTTGGCACGGAATTGGGCTAGTAAATTTCCCAAATGACTTGAAGGGTATGGGGTTTCGACAAACTTAAGTGATAGTTCCAATTTGACTCCGATCGATTATCATAGGTTATATTGATTCAGTCTCAGAAAAACATACGGATAAATTAAACCTTAACAATACTCGAAGAGGATTTTTTCACCTAGACTAATAAGAAAGTTACTCCAAAAATCCTGTCTAGGAAATTATTCTACTTCTTATTATCCAATCTCAGGTTTGCAATAGTGAGCATTATTTGGTTTTAATTGATATCATGCTAACGGAAGGACATTGCTGTAACACCTTTTTCAATTTGATTTTCAAATATTAGATACAGAATAAAAATCGGCAACCCACAAGTAAAACCAGCTGCCATCAGCAAATGCTGTTCTGACCACCACTGTCCGTTCAATATTGCTAAACCGATGGGTAGCGTCCTCATATTAAGGCTGTTGGTTACGATTAGAGGCCAAAAAAAACCGTTCCAACTACCAAGTGCGGTGAAAATTGCCAACGTTGTCAATGCTGGTTTTGCCAGAGGAAGAATAATCTGGAAGAAAACACGTAAATTTCCACAACCATCTATTCGGGCAGCTTCTTCTATCTCACTGGGTACATTGAGAAAAAATTGGCGTAGCAAAAAGACACCAAATGGACCAGCCAAGCCGGGTACAATTAAAGCCCAGTAGGTATCAATCCAGCGCAATTTTTGTAGAATAATATAGATTGGAACCACTGTGACTTGTCCTGGTACTACCATTGCAGCCACAACTAAAAAGAATAGCTGATCTCGAAAGGGAAATTTAAGCCTAGCGAAAGCGTATGCGGTCAAAGACGAAATAAAAACGACTAAAACAGTAGAAATGATGGCCAAACCGACACTATTCAAAAACCATCGGATCAATGGAACACCTGGTTGCTGAAATAAATCCAAGTAGTTTTCTGGATGTAGTGTAGAGGGTAAAATTCTTGGTGGATTTTGGTAGACATCAGTTGCAGATTTGAGAGAAGTGATCAACATCCAAAAAATTGGTAGTAGCATTAAAACGGCAAAAAAAGCTAGAACTACGTTCCAAATTAGTCCACTTCTAGGTCGTTCTATCATTAGTAATATTCCTCATGTTTACCCAAAATTTTGAATAAAAAGAATGTAAAACCAAAAATTAATAAAGCAAGAATGAACGCACAGGCAGAGGCATATCCCATCCGAAAATACCGGAATGCCTGATAGTAAATGTGAAAAATGGCAGTATAGTTAGAAAAGTAAGGTCCTACACCGGTTAGCATGTATGCCCCTTCAAATACCTGAATACTTCCGATGGTGGACATAACCAAGCAAAATAAAATCTTCGGTCGAATCAAAGGTAAAATAATGGACCACAGCTGGCGATAACCGACCGCGCCATCTATTAATGCCGCCTCCTTTAGTTCTTTTGGAATCTCACGAATACCGGCATAGTAAATCAGCATGTTGAACCCACAGCCACCCCAAATTGCCATCAGAGACACAGCTGGCATACTTATACGTGCATCACCTAGCCAGTTGATGTTTCTGATTCCAAAGAATCCTAAATAGTGATTAAGCAACCCAAAGTCTGTGTTGTATAACCATTGCCACATAATACCAACAACACCAACACTAAGTAACAAAGGTACAAAGAAAATTTTCCTGTAAAGGTTGCGTAACCGTCGAATTTTAGTCAATCCGTAAGCTAAAAAAAATGACAGAAGGTTTCCCAGTATAACTGTCATCACGGTGTAATAAAGCGTATTTATAATTCCCTTTAAGAAAAGTTCATCAGATATAGCATCAACATAATTTTTTAGACCAACCAGCTGATATTTGCCAGAGATGAAAGTCCATTTAGTGAGACTAATTAGAGACCCAGCTATAATTGGAATGACCATCCAACATAAAAATAGCAAGAGATAGGGAACTACAAAAGAAAAATTAATCAGAGACTGTATTTTTTTTGAGTCTTTATATCTAGTTTTCAATCACGACTCCTACGTAAAATACTTTCCACCGAAACCTTTATTTCTTGTACCATTTTCTCCATCGTTTGTTGACCAGACATTGCCGCTAACAAACATGGTTCCATTCGTGTCTCGATTTCTATAATATTCGGATCATTTGGACCGAATATTAAATTGGGGATCTGAGAGGCAAAAACGGGGTAGTGCTCTTTTTGGGTGAATTTGGGTGAATCTAGTTGCGAATAACGTGCTGGTAATTGACCACCATCCGACCATTCCACACCATTTCTAGAAAGGTACTTAATAAATAACCAGGATGCCTCCAAATCAATCGTATCGCTCAACTGAGGTAAACAAAGGACATGCGAACTTCCCCAAACAGCCTTCTTATCACCAAATTGGGGGTATGGCAATACTCCCCAGTCAAAGTTTGCTAACTTCTTCATTCCATTCATCATCCAGATACCATCGGTATACATAGCAATCCGCCCCTGCAAAAACCCTTGCCAAAGATTAGAGCCATCGTGAATTGGATTCGGCATATAGCCGTCTCTATTAATAGCATCATACAGGAGTTGTAAGGCTTTCTGACTGGGGGGCTGATCAATTTGGCAGATACCATTTTCACGATCCAGAAAACTTCCACCAAACTGCTCTGTTAAAGTATAAAGATGACTACGCACAGATCCGCCAAAAACGAACCCCCATTTGTCGGGAGTACCATCGTCATCTTGATCAATGGTCAATTGTCGAGCTAAATGAAAGAAATTATCACGATTTAAACTTTCAGGTAGTGGAATGCTAAGTTGTCGAAAATAATCTTTATTGTAATAGACAGCAGTATTATGACAATCTAGGGGAATACCATAGGTTTGTGGTTCCTTCTGATCCTTCGTGGTTTTGATACGAAGTCTGTTCCAGATAGAAGGTAAACAGTCAGAGATTGATAGCCCTTTTGATCCATTAATTAAATCGTCCAAAGGTCGAATGGCATCTTGCAAAACATAATTAACTAACTCGTTTTCATGCAAAATAAATACGTCAGGTGGTTTTCCGGATCCCAACGAAACCATCAGTTTATCAAAGTAAGTGCCCCATGGGATAATCTCCATTTCTACTTCGTATTGTGGGTAATCAGCTTCAAATTTTTTAATAATTTCCCACATAGTTTGTCCATCGGGACCAGTGAACCCGTTCCAAAAGGTGATTTTGGATTTCTTACTTTGTTTCTGGCGAGCCAAGTTTTCGCCGATTGATTTGGTTGGATCCTGGTTACAAGAAACAAAAAAACACATATAGAAGGCTGAAATCGACAGGACTCGAACTAATTGGGACATCCTAGTTAATAGGATAGATGAAATTTTCAAAACTGATAGCCAATTTTCATTATTATTTCTTAAACCACTTGAAAGTGATTTCACCTCAAACTCAATATCAGGTATTACCAATCGTTTTGAATAAGTGTGAATAACGTATAATTCCCCACCCATTCAGCCAATCAACTCGATGCTCTGAACTCGAATATTCGTTTATTTGGATTGGGATGGTAACCTGCCCATAAAACCTTTTTCCCAAAGCATTCATATCCTTACAAATTTTTTATCAGTTCTATAAAGTGAAGGTATAAGAGATTACTGAACCCAATTGGATTTCGGTTTCTTTTTTCTTCGCGCTTCTTCCGTCAGTTGGATTCTAACTTAAGAACATGTTTGGCGTTAGGTAAATTTGTAAGCCATACTACAGCGTACTGAAAAAATTATTATATACCCTGAAGGTATGCATTTTGTGGGTCTATGCTAATTTTTCGTCTATTTCACCTATTGGTGATTAAAGGTCAGAAATTGATCAAAGAGCCTATCAGTTTATTCTTAACTACTTACATTCAGCCCGATTAAATAAGACATGAAAATAAATTATTATCAAATGATATAGAGATTTCATGGCTCAAAAACAAGTGTGAATTTAAAAAAACTCACTATTATTGTCCATGTATCAGTCCTTAATCTCGTACCAGCATGATATTTTATTTGCCCTTCTGGGTGCGAAAAATCCGTTAACTGATAAGCTCAACGATTAGATGATTCAAAAAAATGATCCTATCTACCCAAACAATTTAGTTCCATAGTTTTTATTTTTCTACTAAAAAAACTGGAATATCATTGAGAATGATCGATTTTGGTCAATGTTAGCAAGAAAAGGACTTACTGTAAAGGCGTGGAAATAATATTTGATACATAAAAACTATTAGATAGTCTTTTGTAGAATTCAATAGCCGTCATATAATAGTACAATAAAAACTGTCTGAAACAGTCAATTTTTTATTGGGTACTGTTAAAATCGATTCTCATTTGCTAATACATACAAATGAACCAAATTGTTACAGTGGGTTAGTCCAGTACCTTTCTCCATGTAGGACTTGTGGTAAGGAAATCAGTACGAATTTGGCTGTAAGGGCAAAGGCATCATCTGGAATATACGAAACCGTATAGCTTCCACAAGTGTAGTTTGTTTCACTGTGGGGAAAGGAAGCAGAACCACACCTAACAGAAGAAAAAATTGAGAAAGGGGAAGAAATTAAGAGAAAGTCAGAACTGGCACGTGAAAAAGGTCTTCGGTTAGATACTATATATAATGGGGAAGACTCTCTTC
>CAYVHK010000006.1:31506-56390 GCA_964451145.1 uncultured bacterium
GCACGTGAAAAAGGTCTTCGGTTAGATACTATATATAATGGGGAAGACTCTCTTCATGATTTGTCTAATTTTTTTTGACTGTATTTTTTCACTTGGAGTTTTTAAGGCCATTGACTTAGGTCTATATGAAGAATAAATCCATCAACAACAACTTCAGACTCGTTCCTGCAAGCTGCAGTTTTACACAGCATATATAGCCTAGGAATCCTACGAGACATTACTAGTTTGGTAAATAGGCCGTTTTTGGTAATTTATTGAGACTGAAATCCAAAAAATTCGTCCGATAATCCGAAGAACTATGCTAGAACCTAATTCTCTCGTTAATTTAACCGATTTAGAACAAGTAGAATGGTATTACGACCAGTCTTTTCGGAAGATGAGGCAGTTGGTGGTTAAATGGAAAAACCTATCGTTGGACATCCTCAAAGAATTGTATCTAGAACGAACCAACTTATCTAATCAGGGTAGACGGTCAGACCTTAAATCCTCCGAACATGTGCAACTAAATTGGACACAGTATCTAAATGATCTAGCACGACAAACGGTTCATCGGTATATTTTGCTATTTCTAACATTTACGTAAGATTTAAATTCTACTATTTCTGATCCTTCTAAGAGTTACACTTTTTAGTTTTACCGATTCCGAGTAAGAGAAATGTCCTGAGCTAACCACCCCAAAATACATAAGTTGGGATCTTAAAAAGAATGCCAATAATGCTCCAGCAACTACCGAGGATAAAATCCCCTAAAATCAATCCCTGAAAAAAAGGGATAGTTTTTCGGTATGCGCCAACGCCGCCGAATCTTAGAATTGACCACTTCAGGATCGTGCTGATAAAGAGAGGGAACCATAATCGGCCGATAATCCACCACCCGCTAACGGCATAACCGACAGGGTGAAATGGCCACCAGAGAAATTGCGAACGAATCGACATCAACACCATAGTAAAGACAAAACCAGCTCCCATAAACCCAAGATCCACATATGAAGTCTCATTCTGATGAGTTAAATGGGATGCCAAAATAGTATAGCCCTCACGGGCGAACCAAGTGGTTCTATAAAGTTTCGACTCCATTCCTAATTCATAACCAACATGTAGAATGGACCAAAAGCAAGATATTGCCCCAATAACAGTCGCCACCATGATAGCTAAGATAAGTCGTCGACTATCTTTCCCAGTTCGGCTGGCTAATTTAAACCCTTCTAATTGATGTGGCATTGGATGTGCTCGGTAGGATTCCCGATTCAACCAAAAGAAAAGCGTCATCACTGATAGGTTTTGCGATCCGATTCTCCTAGAACCAAGAATTGTGGTTAAGATATGATCCGGTCCGGCACCATACATATCGTGTGCCGGTGGGCCAAGTTCCGCCCGTATACGAGTAATAGCAATGGATAGGGAAAAATAGATAACAAAGAACCAAAAGGCAAAGACATAAGACATACCAGCTAGATGACAAAAACCAAAGATCGCAGCCAAACCAATTACAATACCCGACAAGGCATGACTCGGTGCCATTGGCTCCTCACTGTGATCTATGGATTTTCCATTTTTTCGTTGCAAAACACTCAAAATTGCTTCCCTGAGTACTCGCTTAAAATACTGACGCCCTCCCCAAGCAACATAGAGAAGTAAGGCAATCCAAACGCCGCGAACTTGTGCCATGGGATAGGGAAAACCAGGTAGAGATTGAAAACCCAACTGACTACCCACGATTCGTTGAAACTGCCAAAAAAGATAAAAAGCCCAATATGAAACAGCCAGAGATAATGGCATTAAAAAACCTAAACCCATCACAAATGGGTAGAGGGTAATGTTCATGGAAGAGATCGCATTCCATGGTTTTGTCGTAGTCAATCGGTTAATAGAAGTAACCCAAATTGGAATTGACGGCCAAGAAGGATAGAGGTGAGAAATTCCGTTGAGAAGACCGATAAAGCCTGAAATGGTTAATCCTGTCCATAGTCGTCTGTTAGTTAACAGGCTGCCTCCATTTTTGGAGATAGAACTATCGGTTGCCGTCATATTATAAGGTAGCTCAATAATAGGGTAGGCCAGCCTCTCATGCTCTATCCATTGTTTCCTTAATAGTACGTTAATACAAAGCATGACCCAGATTAACAATATGACAAAACCCGTCCAACATACGATTGGCAACAGCCAAGCAGCTAGGTGTTTGGAGATGTAAAAACTAGACTCACCGGTATAAAAAGAAGTTAGAACATCAATGTCTTTGACCACTAACCAGTCAGGAAGATGGTGGCTGAACAAAGTAATCCATTCGTTTTCGTTGGTAGCGTACCAAATTCCAGTACCCATCAGGGATACTAAGCACTGCATCATATCGTAACCACACAGAGCGGTCGAAGTACACAGCATAGTATAGATAGTCAGTAGTTCACTCTGTCTTAGTGCTGTCTGAGTTGAATAACGAGCCCAAAATTGGTTACCAGCTACCAGTAGTAATAAAATGAAAATGACATTGAACAATAAAGTTAGAATAGCTGGAAAATTTGTCAGCCAAACCAGCGTCATCTGTATATGCCAGTAGCTATTTATCGGAATTAGTAATGCGCCTATCAGTACTGATCGCCAGGTGGTAAAAGGCTGATTATTCATATGACTCGGATTTGACGTAGAAAGAGATTACTCATTAGTATCATCAGTTCCTCCTTTTTCCGTATCGTGGTTGTGTCTAAATTTGCATATTAATACAAGAAAATGACTACATTGACTAATTCCGAATTCTTTTAATTAACGTAATTAATTGAATAATTCACTGAAAGTATGGTGATAGTATCCTATTGGCATTTTGAATTTAAAGAACAAGAATTTTTATTTTTCTTGATGATTCATAGTGTTTTTATACTTAGGAATTGGTTTGGTCGCCGGAACTGAATTTATTTTTGAACTTATATGATAACGTTGTTTCTTAATAGCCTTTTCCAAATTTTCGTTTGTCCTATGTTATCTTCAGATAATTATTTTAAAATAATCGCTTACTAATTGTTTTTCGCTGTGTTTGTTTGGTTTTTAGAATTTTTCAATCAAACAAAAATTAAACCCAATAACTGTTTTTTTATTTTAGGTTTGGTTATAGTAGATGATTTGTGTAATTACCGTAGTGTACAGATATTTTCAGTTTTTATAGCTTATATAATTTTTTAGCTTACAAGACCGATTCATTGAATAAATCGATCATCTCGATGTTACTTCTGTCAGCCAAAATTGTAAGGGTATCAATTTGAATCAAGTCAATACCAATAAATTGAAGCAAAACGAACCTCAAAATCTGAACTTTTTTACAAATTACGGAAAAATGTCTATAATGGATAAGAATATCGATTCTAATTTTAAGCCTTTGTAAATGACGATATCTCTGGTTTCATTATTTCAAGTATGATTTTCGGAAGGCTGAATTTTGACGTTCTTTGGTGTGTAAGTTACAGTGAATCTGACCAAGAATAAATCCAGTTGCAGGAAGTCAGTTGGTTACGTTGTTCGGTAGTAAAAAAGCTAATGCTGACTTCTATGAGTCTAAGTAAAATGTAGAGAAAAGGAAGCATACCTACGGGGAACACCCTATTACTACATATGACAAGCATCAGGTAACGAAACTAAAAACAAGAAAGTGAATACTCGCAAGAGGTATAAGTCTTCAAAGATCGCTACGTAGTGGCTTGGATTCAGAATTTGGAAGTGATATAAGAGCCGTATTTCTCAAATACATATCCTACATTAGGATTTGGTCAAATGTGATATATCATTATCCTAATCACGGAGCAACCCTATTTTTGGCCCAATCGTTTATCTTAACCCGGGACTTGACCAATCAATTTTGTTGTAAAATATTCCACATCATGTGTGATACCAGCTTAACCATTGGCGAAACATTAATCCCGGTACCGTTTTTCACGGCAATCTCGAAACACATCGAAAACCAATATCATTTTTCCTGTCATTCGGCGATCCATAGGCGTCTCGGCTAGCTACACGGTGACCGCGAGTAACGCTGTACCATGATCCACCGCGTAAAACCCGACCTGTGGCCCTGTCCGGTTTGTCCGGACCTATTGGATTCTTAACAGGCGATTTACTATAGTAATCAAATCCATACCAGTCAGCACACCACTCCCAAACATTGCCAGTCATATCATATAATCCATACCCATTTTTTTTGAAACTGCCCACTGGTGAACAATATACCCACTCGTCCTTTCCATTGACAGTGTTACCCCAATTAGCATCATTGTGTGTTATTTCATTTCCCCAAGAATATCTTTTTGCTGCTATTCCTCCACGGGCGGCATACTCCCATTCTGCTTCTGTTGGTAAACGTTTGCTAGCCCATTTAGCGTAGGCTGTCGCGTCATGCCAATTAACATAGATCATTGGATGATTATCATTTGGCGAAAATTTAGCTACTTCATTCCACTTGTTGTAACCATAGTCGCTTTCTCGAATAAATTTTTTAAACTGCCCCACAGTGACCTCGGTTGCATCCATATAGAATGCTGCTAATTCCACTCTATGTACAGGCAACGCATCATTCATATTATCATGGTGGTCCCCCATTTCAAACGACCCAGATGGAATCAAAACCATATCGGTTATGATCTTATTTAACTCGTCTTTAACTACGTTTTTAATTGTTTTTTCGTTGTTTTCAGTAGAGTCGGTTTCACATCCGAAAAAATAAAACAATCCTAATATTGAGAAAATAATTCTGATAAATTTCCGCATTGTATTTCTTCAAATAAGACCAAATCTATAATCCAACAAGAATCCAGAAGGATCCTAAAAATATAACCGATGGCATAAAAGGAATAGGATTTTTTTTCTAATTTTGATCCTGCCTAATAAAAACCATCTGTGGCTCTGGTTTACTCATTGAGCGACTGAATGGATTTCAAATCGGGCTTCTTCCGCCACCAAAATTGGTCGGAGTACATCTCGCCAAATAAGGTAACCACCTCTATTTAGATGTAAGTTGTCATTAGTGAAAATGTCTTTTCTGACAACACCTTCCGTATCTAGCATTGGAGTTGCTATATCCACATAGGTTAGCTGTGGGTGGTTGTGACAAATTTCGGCAATAATGCCATTTGTTTTTTTCATCTCAGGCCATATTCCCCATTGCTTGGGGCTAGTTTGATTGATAAAAAATATATTCTACACTCAGGCAAATTTCTATGTACTCTGGCAATAAAATTGAGAAACGTTGTCTTAAATCGTTTAGAACTGCAGCCTCTTGCTAAATCATTGTCTCCTTCATAGATGACTAATGCTCTGGGCCGATAAGGTATGATAATACGATTGATAGAATGCTGTGCATCGCTCATAGTACTGCCGCCAAAGCCACGAGGAATAATAGTGATAGGAGCCAAGTCTTTCTGAATTTTATTATGCCAACCTCTGATACTTGAACTACCAATTACCACAACGGAATTCAGAGGTGGTGTAGTTGTATCATCCGTTCGCTCAAATTCTCTGATGGCATTCTTAAACTGCCAAGTAAGATCCGAACTATGGCGATGTAAAAGAAGCCATTTTTCATTTAGGAAAATCCAGACTTCTGAGATTTTTAGGCGTACTTCTCGCTCGTTTTTCTTGTTAATACGAATTCGATTATACGTGACAATAGCGGTGTTTTCCTGACAGCTAAATGTCATATTGCTGATTCGTTCATCCCAGATTTGGTTCTGTTTTTGAATTTCTTGACGTGGCCGGTCTTTATTCTTCTCTTTTATGATCGATTTGTAACCATTATGAAAAATATTTTTGGCAGTCGGGTGCACAAACATGAAGTAGGTCTCAATGTCTGCAGACAACCAAGCATCATGCGACAAATTAAAAGTTTTCTTCAACCTCTCTAGGTTGTTATTGTCAACAATATCGGCATGGTCCGCTGAACTTGTTAGTGTTATAGAAAAAACAATAAACAGTCTAATTATTGTAGAGTTGTGAAATTGGTATTTCATAGTTCTCACGTTTTTTTAGAAATTGTTCAGGGAAACGGTGAGTTCATCACAACAATCGAATCAATGAGGGATACTTCAGCGATATCTTAATATAACCAGTGTAGGTTACTATCCATGGGTACCTCACAAGTCTCTAGTTATTCCTAGTATTAAGTAACTAGTACTTTAGACTGAATATTAGAATACCTCATTTAGAAGTTTTTATTGTTAGCATATAAAATCTTATCCCCTAATTACTTCGGTAAATTCTATTATCTATGAATGTTGATAAATTATACAAGAAGACTCATTAGTGTTTAGGATTGTATTTTAAGTGAATAATTATCCTTCTGATGTTGATATCAGTGGTAATAATTTATGTGCCACATTTGTAAGCACTACATTAATTCCCATATCCAAGTACCTCTGGGCATCGGTCAATTCATCAGACCAGAACAGATTGCAAATCAGTCCTAGTTCGCGAGCTCTTTGGAGGGGATCTTCGGTCACATTGCGACCAAACTGTACTCGCTTACAGGCTAAATTCTCGGCTACCGTCACCATACGGTCTGGCATTTTCTGTGCAGCTAGACACGCCCGTGGGATCTCTGGTGCATAGTCCAAAGCAAACTCAAGAACGGGCTCGTCCCCGGCAATGTAGTGCATCTGTGGCAATCCTCTTGCACGAATAAGATTGCACACAAGTTTCACAAGATGCCCATCAGGTCCGGGTTCTTTGATGTGGATATTAATCGTCACATGACCATCAGCAATATCCAACACATCTTCGAAGCGTGGAATACGCACCCCCGCCCATTCCTTACCAAGCATGATGCCTGCATCGAGTCGTCGGATCTCTGACCAATTCATATCCGCGATGTTGCCCTCGCCATCAGTTGTACGATTCACGCTTGAGTCGTGACAGACAATTGGCACTTCATCTCTGCTCATCCACAGATCGAGTTCAATCTCTTGCACCTTCATAGCGATTGCCGCACCGAATGCAGGAAGTGTATTTTCAGGACAAGCATAACTTACACCTCGGTGTGCACAAAGGTAAGGCAAGGGGGAATTGATAATTTTTCGTGCTTGGTCGATGTGTGGGCGGTAGAGGATAGGACGTCGATTCGCTTCAATCAACGCACGATGTTCAACTTTTTTTTGTCCGTGTGAAGACGGTTTTACAAATTTTTTATGGGGATTAATATCGAAACTAATCGTACCTGAATCAGACCGCATACCAGCCAAAATCGTTCCCTCAGGGCTAGCGATCAACGAATGTCCTCCTTTGTCTTCCGAACCCATATAATAGCTACTTCGAACTATGTAAACACCGCTATCTAAGGCTCGGCATTGGCATATGGTGCGAATTCGTTCTGACGACTCAGATCGTTGATAACTTGGGCAAAGAACTAGATCCACGTTTTCTATAGATAGTGTTTCGAAGTAAGCAGGAAAATAAAAGTCAAAACAGACAGCAAAACCGAATCGTACGCCATTATGCTCGGCGGTACCGAGTGATGAACCTGCAGTTAAACCCAATTCTTTTTCCATCTTAGTGAGGTGTATCTTATCGTACCAAACGATCGGCATACCATCATGCCCAAATAACCAAGTACGGTTAACCCATTGTGATTCCGATCGTTGGTACAATGTACCTACGCATATCAGAGCTCTAAGACGCTTGGCGTGGGAAGCAATCTCTTGAACGAAATCTTCCCCGTAGTTATCAACGAACTGAAATAAAGGTTTACACTCTGTAAGGCCAGGAGCATTAGCATACTCAGGCAAAACCAGAAGTTCTGTGCTGCCAGGCTCAATCGACTGCAATTGATCGCGCATTGTGTCTTGACAGGCCATTGTAGCCTTTAGTGTTTTTGTTTTCGGATAGGGGGGGTGGAAGACTGTGATTCTCAACTTTATGCTCCTGTCATCATAATCGGAAAAATTATCTAACGCTTGTATATGCCTTGAGTGCCTATCAAATAGTCAAGTCATGAGTGGAAAAATAAAATTAGATAACTTTTTGAATTCCGGGAAATGCAATTTGTGTACTTATATCAGAATTATTTTTTCTACTTGTCCATTCGTCAGGTGATCTTTTTGTACGTGGGGACAGCTCAATTATATTTCAGTTAAACATTAGTACTAATTTTTTTGCGGCGACCTTTGTTACAATCCGAACTAGTCAGTCTTTTTCAATTATTGTATTTATATAGGAAAATGATGATCTAATTTTTCTATATCTTCTTACAATTTCACCGAGTATAAGAAAGATAAAATACCCCTTATGGAAATCATTAGGCATGAAGTAAAGACGAATCAGCACCGAGCTCAAATTGTCAGAGGTAGAAGTAACCAAAGGAAATTTAAATATCAGTAGGCAAAAGGTGAAAGTGAACAAGATTTTAACACTCGCTTGATTACATCTGTGGACAATATGCTCAAAACAGTACTAAATATAATTTAGAGACTGGAATAAAAACAGATAAAGACTTTAATCTTTGTATTGTTGTTGTGAGTCAGACCGGTCAATAAAAAGTGCACCGAAAATCAATATTTCTGCACAACGCAGAAATATCCAGTTGTTAGTATGTCTCCCACCGACGGCTAATGTAGCCCATGGAAAACCAAAAAAAACGAAGTTGAGAGAATAATAAGCGGTAGTACTAAGAACTAACCCATAGCGAGCGAAAAATTTTCCATTCAAACCGTAACGCCCTACTTTTTCAAAAAAAAGCGCGGCGATCGTCATTAATCCTAGGGGTAAAATAAAGAAAATAAACGAATCTGTATAAACATGGATTTTATCAGTGATTTTCAGAGTGATCCCAGCAATAGGTAGGGTTATGAGCGGTAACGATAATATGTAAGGCCAATAACGCCCTCCCAGAACACATACAACAGGAATAAGGCCCATGGCAAGTGGAAAATTGGCAACTGAATCTATCCCTTTATACCTTTTAACACCCCATAAATATACTAGAAAGGCATACAAGATAATCAGTCCCCACTCAGTTTTCGGAGAAAATTCCACTGATGAATTTTGGTTTCCGTGCCCAACTAGCCGTCGGTTAAACCATAGTCCAAGACCAAGACCAAAACCCAAAACAAGACCGAAGGTTGTCTCCATCATGTTCCACCAGTTCCAACCCATCAGGCTAAAAAATTTCTGAGGGAAAATACTGGGTAACCACTGATGTAATGACAGATCGAGTTCGGTTAACCAGCCGGGAGTCCAAGAATGCTTAGACTGAATCCATTGACCTAGAGTGAAACCAATTCCACCAGATATAATACCGATGAAAGACATGTTACGCGCCAATTTGTCTTTTTTTATGTATCCAACGTAACTAATCAGAACAATGAGAGCCAAGAGCAAACCTCCCCAACATTCCCGGCGAGGCTTCATCTGCATATTGTCCGGTTCCCATTTCCAATGATCGGAGAAGTAGATCCACGGCAGGAAACGATCTGCCGAGGTAATATTAGGAACATAGGGACGATTTAATAATTGTATGCCTAGAAAAACTGAAATCAGTAAAATCACGTATAATACTAGAATTTCCTTCCACCGATACTCCTTTCCCCCTAATCCAATACCAAGGAATGCTCCACCAAAACCTATCCAAAGTCCACCTTTAACAAAAAGTCCCATCATCCCCCAACGGTAGGCAGCATGATTACCAACTAAAGGTGTATCCTGAGTTAGTCCAATGGTTTGACCGTAGGTCATAGTACCGCCGAATGAAAACGCTAGTGCTGTTAAGGCAACGGCTCTGGCTGCGTTAAGTGAAGTTGTTCTCCGTCCAAAAAGAAAAACTAGAGTGAAAGCTACCAGAACACCAGGCACCATTGCGCCCCATTCGTGTCCATATTGACCTCTTATTCCCCAACCCATACCACCTGCGGCAGCCCCCATCAGTGGTGCCATAATTAATAATATTAAAGGTGAGGCTGTCTTTTCAGTTGTGATGTTATCGTTCTTTTTTGAATTTAGCTTCATTATTTAAAGTTTTGGTTTCAATTGTCCTGTCATTTTATATATCGCATTTCATTCGTATTCTTGAAAAATTCAATCCGATTAAAATGTATCTATTTCAGACATTCTATCACAAGAATATACTAAGATGAATTGCGGTAATGGTTTAAGGTTTTATCGCTACTATATTTCCAAAAAACCCCTAATTTTTACAGGTGTGTCAACTGGAAAATGGAGAAAAATAAAGGAAATAAAAGGAAATAATAAATTTATGATTATTTTAGACTATCACATGTTTTATTATTATTCTGAGTAATTTTTCGGCTAATTTGAATGCATCTAAATATAAATTTATAGATTATTCATTTGGAGTTGATAAACCGTTAAAAATCAGATCTTGTATCGAATAATCTTCTGGTTTAGGATGGCTGGATCGTACTTGAATTGGCCTTGGTAATTTTTCTGTCGAGTTTCCTATGATCACTCATTTTTAAGCAGGTAATAAACGCTGGTAAGACAGCAATCTACTAGCCCAAAGTAAGGTCTAATTCGGATTGAATTTGGGTAAATAGAGTTTAAAAATTGTTTTCCCTTTACTGAATCAGATACTAGGTGTTTCATTTTTCTGTTTCAATATCACGGTATTAATTGTTCTTAATATAATAAATAAGTGTAAGATAATTAAATTAATCGATCTAAAGAAATGTTCATCTATCCAAACACCTAGGCTACTCTTTTTTGTTAGTCTATTTGATTATGTATATTCGACCATTTAAATAAATTTCATTGATCCATATATTCAGATTGTCTCAGTAGAAAGTGATTAACAGAACAGCATATTGGAATATTGGTTTCTAGTTCAACCTACCAGCTTATTTTTTGAAAAGCATCATTAATACATACTCTATTATGAAAGAAAATATGATCGGACAAGTTGAGGTGGGGAAAATGTCTTTTTTAACCTAAAAGCATAGATTTGATTGCTAACTTTGAAGAACATACCATTGAAAGTTTGTACAATAAAATCAGAAGACAATCAAATTTACTCGCTTGGTACTGATCACCTTATTATTTTGTTCTGGATTGATACCCTCTGGCAGGTACCAATTGTAGTTGATCCGTTTTGGGCAACGTCAACATTTTGCTTTATCGGTACGCAAGTAGTTGTTTAAAATACAATCTTTCCATTCTAAGATTGAACATTTCGAGACTTTTTGGCTAAAAAATTTGAAATGGGAAAAAAACAATGAACTCGTTTTTTACGCAAATAAAATTAGTGTGGTTTCACCAGTTTTTACTGTTATTTTTGAGCCTATACTTGGTCAGTTGTGGCGGCGATCAACCAGCATCCAAATAGGCAAAAACGGTAAACAAGGCGCCGACACGAGCAATTCAAAAAACGACCGGTACCGCTTCCATTTCTGGTATTGTGAACTTTGTGGGTGTAGCGCCTAAACTTAAGGCTGTTAATATGGGTTCTGTGGTCGAATGTCAGGAGCAGCACAACTCTGAGATAATATCAGAGGCATTGGTTCTTGGTCCGAACAATACTATTGGCAATGTTGTGGTTAAAATTAAAAGTGAATTACTAGCTAATGCTAAGTATCATCCACCAGCTAAGTTAGCAATACTAGATCAAATTGGATGTATTTATACCCTTCATGTCCTCGGTATTCAAACTGGCCAGGTAATGAAAATCAAGAATTCAGACAAAGTTCCACACAATGTCCATACCCTGTCTGAAAAAAATAAGGCTTTTAACAAAGCCGTCAATAAAGGTGGGGAAATGGAACATACTTATGATCAAGAAGAGGTCTTCTTTGTCAAATGCGATATTCACTCGTGGATGAAAAGTTACATTATCGTTGTTTCCCATCCGTTCTTTGATGTTACGCAGTCAGATGGAAAATTTGAAATTAAGAACCTACCAGTGGAAAAGTATGTCGTTGAAGTTTGGCACGAGAGATTAGGTGATAAAACACAGGAAATTGAAGTTGTCAATGGTCAATTTGCTGAATTGAATTTCACCCTGACAAAATCTTAGCTGAAAGTTAGTTTTAGACATGGCTCACAAATTTTTAGGGGGGAAGTCAGGTAAAGTTGCTCCAAAGTATATAGCCCAGTACCGGTTGTCTTAATATGCGAAGTGAAGATAATGTTTATCATTATTGACAAATTCATGAAGGTAATTAATCCGTTCTTTCGAGTCATCTACAGGCTACAGAACTAGAATGCATTTATATGACCAAGTTTTCATATTGTTGAATCTTATTCATAAGACCATTACTGGGCTCAGCCGATGTTTACCCTGATCTTTGGTTGTTAGGACGATGTTAGGAGGATTTGTCAGTAGCAAAAACATCTTCCTTGGAATATAGCTTATGTTTTGGCATTACCTAGTGTTGAAAAGACGGAAAAATACGCCTGACATGCATGGCAATCCAGGGATAAGGTGAGATCATGTAGTCGCTTAGGAGCCGATTACAAAGGAATCCAACTGGTTCCTAAATCATATTATAGCTATTGTTCATTCTACACTTTTTAGTTGAGAAAATTCACGTCATGAGGCACTGAAAACATAGTATATTGACTATGTTTTATCAGATATTTCGATGGAAACATCACTATTAGGTGGAATTGCCTATCAATTGACCCAAAACTTACCAATCGCTCTTCCAATTTTCAAAAAGAGAACGAAGACCGTCAATTTGGGAAATAAGTATGAGATGAATTATCTGACGCCAGAAAACGGAAATTTGGTTGATTACATCTAATCTAATACTCAGGTTGATACAGAATAATCTGCTTTAGGTACTCTACTCAATTTTTATAAGATAACGATATAGAATTCCTAAAACCAACGTTTCAACATTTTGACCCACTTGATTTTACTAAGACCAAAAAATTTTTGATCAAAAGGTGGATATCTAATCGGTATATCTAACCAAGAACCTCGATCTGTAATCGGTTTTTGATGCGAAAATTCCTCTATGCTGTGCTGACCGTGATAACGGCCGATTCCACTATCGCCAATCCCACCAAAAGGTAATCGGTAATTAGCGAAATAGGTGGCTACATCGTTAATGCAACCACCACCAAAAGCACATTTCTGAATGACACTTTGTGCTAAACGAGGGTTACGAGTGAAAATAGACAAAGACAGTGGATTGGCAAACTCGTTGATTCGATTTATAGCAGTGTCTAGCTGTACATAGGATAAGATGGGTAAAATTGGGCCGAATATCTCGTCTTCCATTACTTTATCGCTCCAGCTAACTCGATCCATAATAGTGGGTGCAATATACAGGTCTTCCTTGTTAGTCTGGCCGCCAAAGACTATTTTCTCCTCTTGATTGCTGATTAGGCCAATTAAACGATAAAAATGTGACTGATTGATAATCCTAGGGTAATCTGCCGAATTTTTCGGGTCGGAACCATAAAAATTGGTGATTGATTGCTGAAGATACCGAATTAGGTCTTCTCTAACTTCGGTTTGGACTAAGACATAATCCGGAGCTACACAGGTCTGACCCGCATTCATCAATTTCAAATTAATAATTCGCTTGGCGGCCAACTTAAGGTTAGCTGTCCGGTCTACAATGCAGGGGGACTTTCCTCCCAATTCTAATGTGATAGGAGTCAGATGTTTAGCGGCTTTGTTCATTACGATTTTTCCGACATTTGTACTGCCAGTAAAAACAATATGATCAAAACGGGAGTCTAGTAACTGTGTAGCGATCTCGATTCCACCAGAAATGACAGCGACATGAGGCTCCTCAAATATTTTGGCAATAATTTTCGTAATTATATTGGAAGTATTAGTAGAAATTTCAGATGGCTTTACGATCACACAATTGCCGGCGGCTAAAATACCAATCAATGGCATCATTGTTAACTGAAAAGGATAATTCCAGGGCGATATTAGGAGGAACACCCCTTTCGGATTATAGTAAATTCGATTGGAAGATGGATAACCGAATAACATCTGCGAAATTATCGATTCACTAACAGGTTTAGCTTGAACCCACTTCCTCAAATTTTTTTGGAAAATACGAATTTCATTCAAGACAAGAGCTATCTCAGAAATATAGCTTTCAAACATCGATTTTCCTAGATCTGACTCCAAGGCCCCCAAGATTTCACTTTCCATTTCTTCAATGAATCGTGCAAGCCGATCTAAAACCTTGAGCCTAAAATCAATCTCTCTTGTTTTACCTGAAAGAAAAAACAACTTTTGTCGTTCAATAATATGTGTGTAAGATATATTTCCTTTTTCTACTTCAATCATGTCTCTCCAATATCTACTGCACAAAATCTAAAGCCATGAAATTCTAGATATTCTTCTGTAAAATAATAATTTTCTACATGTCTCGACACAGAATAAATCGATTATAGGAAAAATTGTTTTTCAACACCGATAAGGTATTAATTTGGATTCCATCACTTGTAAAATTTTCTATTTTCCTCGAAACTCTACAAAACTGATTAAATTGAATGGCGGTACTGAAAATATGATATTTATTTTTGTTAACTTTATCTGAGACACGATCTTTTAAGCTATTGAGTAATATTGTAAATTGGGATAACCTAACGATACAAAGACTAATTTTTGGAATTTTAACTGAATTGGGATACGGTTTAGATTCTTCAACGTATCCTCGATAGGTATTGGAATCGTCGTCCGTAACAAACGGAAAATTTAACCAATAGAGAAGATCCGCCAAAAGTATGTTACGCTAACTCCAATCAACGCAACCAGAGAAAGGCATGTGGTGTCCTGGAATATATTTTGGCTTTGGTTGATAGGTATTGATACCTAGTTCTGCGTTTCCACGCAAAAGAAAGGCGCAAGGCCATGTCTTTTCTGAAATTATTCGAGTGCTGGTCGGAATATAACGTATCGTCAACCCCGCTCTGCGCTTTGAAGATGTATTTGGATTAGAACCGTGGATTAAATTCGGATGATGGACTGAAACGCTTCCTGATTTGAGAATAACATCAACAGCTTTTTCTGTATCTACGAGCTCCTCTGTCATCCCTGATCCAAGAACGCTAGGAGTCTCTGGACGAGCTCGCATCTCTTGTAACTGTGTCCCTTGAGTTCTTGGTATTACCTGCATACAGCCATTTTCTCGGGTAGAATCGTCGATTGCTAACCACAAAGTCACTACTTCCATGGGTTGCAGTGGCCAATAACTTCCATCTTGATGCCATAGGACTGGACGGCCATCAACTGGCGGTTTACTAATATAATGGGAGGCAAATAAAGCGATATTAGGACCAATAAACGCTTCGGCAATATCGAGTAATCGATCGTCGCTAATGAGTCGGACCCAAAAAGGGTCGCTTGCAACCAATCTGTGATGCAAATTTTCCGGTCTAAGATCAGGATGTTTCTGCTGTAGCCAATCAATATGTCGACTGGTTTCCTGTACTAAATCTAAATCAATAGCATTTGGTATTACTACGTAACCATCACGGTCGTACTGATTAATGATATTAGTAGATACGATTGAAGATTTATTCATTAAAAATCCCTGTTTCACTTGAAATGGGTAAACATCAAGCTCGATTGGAGACGTAACTAACTTATTAAGAAGTTCCTGAGCTGAGTGTGATCACGTCTTGTTCAACTATCTCCTTTATACTTCCATATGAAGCAGAAGCCACTAGTTCTTGTGTTTCCGGTGCCAGGCGATCAATAATTACTTGAGGTAACGATGTCTTCCCTTCGTATTGGGGCCTATAGCGCAAGATTAGAAATTGACGAGATCGATCCTTGGGCTTCCATCGTAATACGCCATGAGTCAGTAATTCCGATATGCATAGGAAATCCCCCGCTTTTGGTGTTAGATTGGTAAACACTGGATCCGGTTCAGGATCAATTCCATCTGACCCTGGCTTAAGTAATTCGTCTGGCCTTTCAAATTCGCTTTTATGTGAACCGGGTATGACGATCAATCCACCGTCTCCTGGATTAACATCGGTCAAATAAAAGAAAAATACTAGATCATTACAAAAGATCTGGCCGTTTTTGACTTCGTATCTTGTATACCAATACCGTCCTTCGCGTGCGCAATGTAGTCCAGCCGGATTCTTTTCAACCGGTTTTCGGTCAAAATCATGTTGTTCGTAAGACAGAGTACCACTAACTAACCTTGGCATATTGGCTGTCAATTCTTTCAATATTGGCCAGATTGTTGGGTGTATCGTCAATGCTTCTAGGCACCTATCAAAAGCGAATCCATGCTGATATCTGATCAGAGGACGATTGCCCAATTCCTCGACGGATAATTCTTTGCCGCGTGGCCCAAATCCAGGCGGACGATCGTTGGGATGGCAGTAGATATATCGATTGGCGGCTTCCTGTACAACTTTTAAGTTTTTGCCAGTAACAGCTCCTTCAATATGTAAATAACCCGTTATATCAAATAAATATCGTTGTTCATCGGTCATCATATCAGATAATGTATCCCCATATATTATGGGCCTAATTCTATGCTATTTCTTGATATTAGGCAACTATTATCCTTTTTGTGATAATTGCAATTCTAGATAAAATAAAGTTGTCAAGATGCCGCAGATTCAATTTTGGGGTTCCACTGATTACTAACCGCGGAAGAACGCTTGATTTGGAATTTTTATACCAAGCCTATTTTGACAGCAATTATCAATTTATCCTTCAGAGATATTAATCAGTGAGATATTTTTTGAAAAAGTAGTGCTTGATGACCAATTAATGTTTTTTTGAAGGCTCACGATCATTGAGCATCATTATTTGTGAAATAGAAGTATGTCATGTCGATTTAGTTGGCTCATTCGATTCGGCAATTTAGATGGATTGTAATATATAATAATGGAGGTTACGAAAATATCTAATGTGTAGTTCGGTCATTTTAGTATTAATTCAACCATAATGATCAGCGAAGGTTTATATAGTTTGCTAGGAAAAAAATAACGAAACAAAATGATTACTGTTGAAATATGTCTAGAAGATATTGAATCAGCCAACGCTGCCCAATGAGGAGGAGCAAACCGAGTTGAACTCTGTGACAATTTGACAGCAGGTGGAACCACGCCGAGTATTGGGATGATAAGACTAGTTCGGCAACAACTGGAAATTGATTTGCAGGTGATTATTCGTCCCAGAGGTGGAGATTTTTGCTACACTGACCACGAATTTGGGGTCATGAAGGAAGATGTGGAAGCGGCTAGGTCAGCTGGTGCAAACGGAATTGTAACAGGCATATTAAGCTCTGATGGGACAATTGATGTTCAACGGACTTGGAAACTCGTACAGTTAGCTTCACCACTTCCTGTTACTTTTCACCGTGCATTTGACCATACACCAGATCCATTTTTGGCCTTGGAGATCCTAGCAGATCATGGCATCAATAGGGTTTTATCTTCAGGCCAATCTCCGTCTGCCTTTGAGGGATTGTCTTTGCTAATCGAACTACAGAAAATTGCCCGAGATCGGATTTCTATTATAGCAGGTGGTGGTGTTAATAGCCAAAATGCGTCGTTGATTGTGAATCAGGCCAAGATTACAGAAATCCATGCAAGTTCAAGTTGTATACAAGAGTCAAAAGGAAACATGAGAACTCGACATACTGATGTTATTATTGATCATCGGAACTCAGGTAATACCTATCCGAAAGTTTCCGCTAAGCTAGTTCAGAAATTGGTAAAGTCAGTTCAAAAAGTTATTATATAGAATTAGAATCAGGAGAAATAATAATGAGCAGTTTAGTCTTTCAATCGGATCAAACCGTTTTGTTTATTGGTAATAGCATCACTGATTGCGGTCGACGTCAGGACCAAGAAGGCCTTGGAAACGGATATGTCCGAAAGATCACGGAGCTTATTACTGCCAGATATCCAGACCGTTATATTTCCTATATTAATCGGGGAATCGGCGGTGATATTGTTGAAGGTTTAGAAAAACGATGGACGGAGGACGTTATTTCGCTACAACCAGATTGGTTATCCATAAAAATAGGTATCAATAATGCTGCACGCCAAGAGGAACCGAATGAGAATTATCTTCCAAAATGGGAAGCCGCTTATCGACGAATTCTAACTCGCTCAAAGAATGAACTGAATTTAAGCGGAATTTTTATTTTTGAAATTTTTTATATCGCACAAGATGTTGAATCGCCCCAAAAATGGTCTGTTGCTGCTTACAACCAAGTAATTCATCGATTAGCAGAAGAATTTGGTGCCCAACTCGTTCCTGTTGGTAGTGTTTTTCAACAAGCTGTTGTTGAGCGACCTGGATTTCTATGGACGACCATGGATGGTGTTCATCCAAATGATACTGGACATAGTCTGATGGCACTGGAATTACTTAAACTGGCAGGCTGGTAACCGCTAAAGAAGTAGAAAAGGTGTATCCAGATACAAGGATAGGTCATAATAAGGATCGTCAAAAAATTCAGAGGCGGGATTTCATTGCCAAGGTAACACTCGGCTCTACTAACCTGCTGATTGGGAGCAATATGGTAAAAGCAGAATCAGATGAAAATATCGACTCTAGTGCGTCAATTAATCATCTTTTAAGTCAACCAATTACTTATCCACTATTTATCTCAACTTGGGCTTTTGGTAAATCCGCAAACGATGCTGCACTGGAGAATTATCAACGAAGCCGGTCCCGATTAGATGCAGTAGAATCTGGTATTCGGATCGCAGAAGCCGATGTAAAGAATGCCTCCGTTGGTATTGGTGGGATTCCTAACGCCGATGGAGTAGTTCAATTGGACGCTTGCATAATGGATGGACCAGAACATAGAGCCGGTAGCGTTGGAGCCATCGAAGATATCGCTCATCCGATTTCTGTGGCACGATCCGTTATGGAGGAGACACCACATGTTATGTTGGTTGGAGATGGGGCTAGAAAATTTGCCTTGGAACAGGAGTTTGAGCCTACCAATTTATTGACTAAAAGTCGTCAAAAGGAATGGGAACATTGGCGTAAAGAAAAAAAAGGAACACCACATAGCGATGCACACGACACGATTGCTTTACTGGCTTTGGACGAAAACGGTGATATTGCTGCAGGGTGTTCGACCAGTGGGTGGGGATACAAATTGTCAGGACGAGTTGGCGATTCACCGATCATTGGGAGCGGACTCTATATCGACAATCAGGTGGGAGCGGCTGGCTGCACTGGTAAGGGCGAAAACAGTATGCGTCATTGTGCCTCATTCTTAGTAGTCGAACTTATGAGATCTGGACTCGATCCGAAAAATGCTTGCGTGACCGCTATAAAACGGATCGCTTCGACTGATCCACTAGGTCTCGATTTAGATATCTACTTCATTGCTTTGGATAAACATGGGCGTTATGGTGCCGCTGGAGCTGGAAAAGGATTCCAATATGCAGTAACTACTCCGGACTTCAGTCAAATTATTGAAAGTGAGGCTGTTGGAAAAGGTGTCGTTGGTGTCGAAGGTGGAAATCTTTAATTAAGTTCCAAATAATTTCATGTTGACGGATAACCTTTGCTTAGTAACTACTCATAAATTAACCACTTTGAGCTGAAAGCCGAAATTTGACTTCTACCCAAAATAATAATCGAGTTTCTTGGAATTTCGCTATACTACAATTCCTGTCCTTCGCCGCTCTTTCTCTACTTGGTACTTATGGTATGCTCTACTTTAAGCGGCGTGGTTTATCAAAAATTCAAATCGGAATTCTGAATTCTGTAGTTTCGGCAGTTTCGATTTTTAGTCCCATGATTTGGGGCATTACCAGTGACTGGTTACGTAAACGCAAGCCATTAGTGGTGATAATGCACCTAACTTCAGCCTTTTTGTTCCCCCTTTTCTGGTTCTTGGACAGCCGATCTTTCCTGTTACTATGTTTTATCCGAGGTTTATTCTCATTCTTCTTTCGTACAAGTGTTCCATTAATTGACGCGTGGACACTTGACCACCTATCCCAAAATAATGGGGATTATGGTCGAATTAGAAGTTGGGGATCAGTTGGTTATATGATACCGCTAATTGTTTCCGTATTTATTTTTTCTTCTTCTGCTGGAGGTCGGGCGGAGGATTTACTACCCATGTTTTTTGGTGTGTCTGTGTTTCGGATTATAGCGGCTATTCAAGCGAGTTTTTTACCTGATTATTCGCTAGAAAGGCGAAAAAAAAACAGTTGGCAATCGCTAGATATATATCTACATCCGTTTGCATTAACTTTCTTCTTCAGTGTTTTTATTCGTAGTTTTGTTTTTGCTCCCTATTTTGCTTTTTTCAATATCTACCTTGACCAGATAGGTATTGCCGATAATATGAAAGGTTTACCTTGGATCGTTGCTGTTGGTGCCGAGGTCATTATGATAGCTTTTTCTGGTAATTTGATTAAGCGATTCGGAGCCGTTTCGGCCATTATTGTCGCTTTTGTTGCTATGGCTATTCGGTTGTTTGTTTTGGCCAATACCCCTAGTTGGGGGGTTATCTTAGCTATTCAACTACTTCACGGTTTTACCTTTGGTGCTTATCATCCCGCAGCGATCCGAATCATTAACCAAATTACGCCCGAGTCCTTTCGTGCGACTGGTCAAACTCTGGTATCTGTAGTTGGTGCTACCGGCGGGATACTTGGAAGCATCGCCGGGGCTGTTTGGGCCGAATCACATGGGTATTCAGCACTTTTCAGAAACTTGGGCTTTAGTTCTATCATAGCTACGGCAGTTATGTCGGCAGCATTTTATGTTTGGAAAAAGTAAAATTTTTATAGAAAGTGAGAAAATATATTGGTCAATTGTAAAATATTTTCTTGGGAAGTATTATCAGTATTCCATACCCGCTAGTAGGTGTTGACGAATCCGAATCTAGTACTAGATTTTAAATTGTACAAAAAATTGGGATATTCCGATGGTCATTTATATATAGTGAAATAAGATTTAGACAAAAGTAAACCAGTGTCGAATAATTGAATAACTCTACGTGAAGAAATGGGAAGTTAGAATTGTTTTCTTACTTTTCTTGATCTTCCCAATTGTAGGTTTTTATATTAAAACTAACTCGGTAATACACCATTAAGTGATAATATTCAGAATGTTTTACAATAAAAAATTGAAAAGCTGAATTGTTATGAATAAAGTCAAACAGTTAAAAAAAAGACGAAGAAGGCGAAAAAAGGGAATTGATATAGATCAAGAAGTAGCTAAAAAAATAATGTTCGAGAAGGAGGTCGAAATTTTGACCAATGATTTTTTGAATAATCCTGACTATTGTCCTTTGATAGAAAATTCCGATTACCTCTTAGAAAATTATCCTGGTGTTTTCAGAGATTTAGATCATATCACGGAATTAGATAGCCAAACCATAGTCTGGGATAGGGAAAGAGAAGAATTGGTTAATATGAAACGCGAAATCTTTCTTCGATGGGCAAAGGAAAATGATGAAACAGGAATATGGTCAGGTGATTTGCTAGGATTAACAGATGATTTGATCGAAGAAATTTGTCAAGAACCGGTCCGAACTTATGATGGTTGCTTGGTAACGTATCGGAAAGAAGATCTTCTAAAAGCTCGGGAAGATGGACTTATGTGGAATCCTGTTAGAAACAGTCTGATGTTGAACAGTTCTTAATGGACATAATCAAAAAGTATTCAAACTAAAATAGACACAATAATTTGAGTTTGAATACTATCTTCCTACCTGCAGTTTCGCCAAACTATAGAAGAATGGGGTTAAACTTTTATTCAGCCGGTTATAAGTAATTTCAAATCTCAATCCACGTTGATGGGGTTGATGATATTTACCAACCCCATCAACGTACCGGTCAGTCTGTGAAAGAGGATATGAGTGTTAAAAAAGTCATATTAGTTAGTATTATTTCCCCATATCGTATTCATTGTATTTTTTTATAGTCAGGAAAAAAGTAAACGCTGCAATCGAGTTAGGTCAGGTTTTTGAAAATTTATGATTGGTTGATAACATTTTCTCTTCCCCCCTCAACTCAAAATTGACTTTAGATATGGTTTTTTCAGTTCGCTCGCCTAGACGGTAACGTTTTTGATTTGCTAAGTTGTGGTGAAAATCAAATGGGGGTTCTGTCTATTAAGCCGATAGATTTACCTAAACGAAAATAGGATTTAAAAAGTAGTGATCGACTGAAATTAACTTCCGATAATTTGCAACTCCGTTCTTGAATTTATTCCGTTTTTTCTTTTCTAAGACTAGATTGTTATATCTCCCATTATAATTTAAGCCTATAATAATCACATTTTAGATGATTAGGCATTGGGAATTTTTGCTTTGGCTAAACTGAAAAAACCTTAGATAATAAACTATTTCTGCAGAATATAGGTGTATCAGCCACCTATCAATTAATTCTTATTTACCAATAAATGTGAGAACGATAATTGGTATTTATTTAGCTGTTTTTATCTCATTCAGACAGATCTATAGATCAGCGCCCAAAATAGTAATTTGGTAGGATGGTAATCGATAGATTATCAAGATTAAGGCTCAAGTTTTCCATTTTTCAGGCCACCGAACTAAACCTAAATTCATTGATTAAATCTATTTAGTAAAATTGTCGATGGTGTTTAGTACAAATCACTACATTCCAGGCCGAAATAGTAGTTAGCTCATCACCCTACTTAACAAATCCTGACAAATCACCATTTATATGAATTTTTAACTGTTAACCTATCATATGATACGGAAGCGCGATACCATTTTTAAGATCCTATTTTTGGATCAGTAGCATTTTGGAGACCTTTTTATTTTGTACGAATATGTAACGAATGTAATATAATTGATTGGTGCTTAATAAAGGCTAAAGAGGTGAGAAGTAATGGAAAGAAAATTTTTACCCATGACAAATGGTGATGGACAAGAAATTATACCCATGACGGAAGAACAAAAGTATCTTTTTGATTTGAAAGGTTGGATTTCTTTGCCAGGCTTACTAGATCAAGAAAAACTTGATCTAGTAAGACAACACCAGATGAAATTTTTGTATCAGCGGGATTCATTACCACCGGAGGAGAGAGATAATCACGGTGGTTCTTCTCAAATTCTACTCGACCATCCGGTAGTAGTTGGTGTACTAAATGAGATTATTTCTCATCAAGCGTTAGCTTCTGAAGATTGCTACGGTTTCCGATTTGATCATACGTACACTAGTCACCGCCAGGCTGGCCATGACAATTTTAATCCACATGGTGGTGGCGGTTTTTTCAACTTTAGTGGCAATTCTCATACCTATCAGATGCAAAAAGAAAAAATTCATGCAGGATTAATTCGCGTGGTTTGGGAATTAAACGAAGTTGAATTAGGTGATGGTGGAACGCTGTTTTTATCGGGTAGCCACAAATCTGCTTTCACACGGCCACAAAGTCTGAGCAAACGAGATAGTCCGTTATGGGAATCTTATGCGTGTCCCGCTGGATCAGCCGTGATTTTTACTGAGGCTCTGTGTCATAGTGGGACTAAATGGACCAATATGGATAGGGACCGACTTTGTTTGTTTACCTGCTACAATACGGTGAATGCCAAATGGGGGAAAGGCTGCCCACCTCCAGAGGTGATTCAGTCGCTACCCGCTAAAAGACAGACATTATTCCGCGGTGTTTGGCACGGCATGACCGATGTCCCACAAATTAACAAATACTATGATGAAGCCAACACAGGTCGTTTCACGCTCACCGGTTAATCCACTCCCAAGTAATTAGGTGAAAAATGTATTACGGGTTCACGTAGATACCAATTTCATAAAATTTGGGTTCATTATTATTTGGTTTATACAAAGTGTGTACTGATTTTTGGAATTTTTCTGTCTCGATTACCATTACATCAACTTAACAATTAAAAAAGGAAAATGCCCCGGTAATTATCGTGTGTATCCAGTTAGATCTTGAAAGGATAGTTTTTACAAAATGGACGCCATTAACTAGAAGTATCTTTCCATAACTCTATCAACCGAAAGCAGATGTAAAATGGCAATACCTGGACCTGGCTATGGTCAATGAAACCTATACAATAGATAACTTTTATGCAGGGTAATCAAGAGGGAATCAGTATCCAGTTGGTAACCTTTTTCTTATTTCATAATTTATCCCACTTAGTTTTGATCCTATTGATCTTTAATTTGTATTACTATACAATATATTTTTATGTGTCAGGTTATTCCTTTGACACCTCTTCTGTCTTTTGACATTTGACTGATAATTTTTGATATTTTGTGGTATATCACGTCTGAAAGTTGAGTATTTGGATGAAGGTAGATCCAAGCGTGTGGACAACTGGTGTCGGTATAACACATCCATTAGTCAGTAATAAAAGGGAGAAATATTGAAAATGCCAAATACTAAACAAAGAGGAAAGAAATGTTAAACTGGGGAGTAATGAGTGCTGGTGGTATTGCCTATGTATTCTGCAATGGAATGCGTTTTACGAACACGGGGCAGATTGTGGCCATAGCCAGCAATACCCCATCACGTGCAGAACGCCTCGTTAATGATTTTGGTATTTCTCGACAATACGATAACTACGAGGCGCTGCTGGAAGATGAAGAGATCGATGCCGTTTATATTTCAACCATTCATCCATTTCATGCTGAATGGGCGATTAAGTCCGCCCAAGCAGGAAAACACATTCTGGTCGAAAAACCAATCAGTATGAACTACGCTGAAGCTGAGACTATGATTGAGTCAGCACGAGAATATGATGTGTTCCTGATGGAAGCTTTTATGTATCGTTGCCATCCCCAGACTGAACAAGTTGTGAGGCTGATACAAGATGGGGCGATAGGAGAAGTTCAGGTTATTCGGGCCACGATTAGCTACCAACTCAATTTCAACCCACAAAGTCGGGTTTATAACTATGAAATGGGGGGGGGGGGGATCATTGATGTTGGATGTTATACCGCTACAATGGTTCGGAAGATCGATGGGGATGTGGTGAATAAGCCATTTTT
>CAYVHK010000007.1:0-15939 GCA_964451145.1 uncultured bacterium
AATTTTAACTTCTACTGATGCCATCATAATCAAATTTTTGGGGAGATATAAATAAATTGTGGAACTTAAACAAGCGTTTCGCCTGATAATAACTGCTCATTGGGCGTTAATCATTCTGGCCTTTGCAGCCTTTGCTTTATCTGATAATTTGGACAAAGAGTACGAGGAAGTTCTCCTAAACACCAATCAGCGTGATATTATCTCAATGATCGTAGTAGCGATATCGAGCATTGTGGGATACATAGGACTATTTATGTTGCAAAAATGGGCTAAGCATGCTTACTTGTTGGCGGCTTTGTTGGCAGTGACTTGGACAGCAGGTCAAGGAAGTCCGTATATTAACATCGCTTTGGTAGAAGCAATTTTGGACTTACTGTTAATTATCACTGGTGTTACCATCGGTTTGGCCTATTTTTCACCTATCAAAGATGAGTTTAGATAAAATAGACTAACCGATGTTCGACCAATCGAATAGTAACAAACTAATTCAGATATCACCGGCGCTATTAATACAAGTTGCATCTGAAGCCTGTATTGTTTTAATCTTCTTAGGCTGGGTTGCCTGGTCTTTTAAGAGTAATAGTAACGATCAAAAAGAAATACTAGCCTCAACGAGGCAAATACTGGCTCAGGCGGATGCGGCTTTCAATAACCATAACATGAGTTTGGCTTTGTTTAACTACTGGCAAGGAGTACGATCCATCATATCTCAGCCTCAAAAATTCGATGATCAACTGCTACATGTCCATGTTCGAATCTCCGATATATATTTTCAAAGTGGTTGGGTAGAAGACGCCTTTCAACACCTGAAAAAGGCAACTGCTATCGATCCAGACCACATAGAGATTCATTTACTACAAGGAAAATTGTACATTGACCAAGGGGAAAGGGCGCGGGCCGTGGAATCGTTTCTCAAAGTGCTTCAGCAATCCACTAATAATTTAGAAGCCCACTATCAGTTGGGTATTCTTTATCAGGGAGCCAACCAATTTGAGTTGGCTATTAATCACTATCAACGAGCTATTATTGGCGATCAATCCTTAAATTCATCAGCAAATGTTCCCATTGCCTACGGCCTATTATCTCGCTTGCAGTTGGCTCGTACCTATTCCCGACAAAGCCAGAAATTACAATATTCGGAAAATGTACTGACGGATAAACAAGTCAATGATCTGAATCAAATGAGTGATACAGCACTTCAACTCTTAGTTGAAGCCGTGGATCTAAGTCCCGATTTCTCTGAAGCTAAGCAAGAGTTGATTTCGCGTTTATATGGACAAGCGTCTGCCTTAGAGAGAGGGTTAGGAAATATTCGGCTCTACGACCAAGCCTTGCAAGTGTATCAACAAATCGTCGATCTAGATTCAGAAGAAGTCGATGCCTGGCTGTCGATGGGCCAAATTTACCGTTCCTTTTTAGACGAACCGAATTCAGCCTTAGACGCCTTCAATATGGCTTACCGATTAGAACCTCGGACTGATACGCTTGCCGAAATTCGGACCTTAGAAGACGAGCTAGGCCTAAGCTCAAGCGAGGACAATTAATACCTGTTTAGCCAGTTCATAGCAAATCTTGGCTAAGAATAGTTGGACACCAATATTTTTCAATATATCCAATTACCAAGTTGGTTCCTGCCTGATGGCTGACAAAAGGTGATTTTCTCGGATTGTACATGGCATCAGTCAGATCACGGACCAAAATGCAGTCGATACCCAGGCGAGTCATAGCCTTGATTGAAAAAGACCGACCCAAAATGCACATGTTGGTATGCACTCCCATAATCAATAAAGTACTAATACCTTTAGTTTGCAAAAGATTATAAACCTCTTGTCCATTATCTGAAATTCCGTCGTTTGGGCCGATTTCAATAACAGGGTCTTGCCGTGTCCAAGGGCCACCACTTTTGCATTGTGGTTCATCGTCGCATCCACCATCTGAAGCATCGATAGGTTGAGGGGGATCGGGCAAATCGAGTGGTTGAGACATCTCTACACGAGCTAAATTTTTCATCATTTGTCGCTGTTCAAAATCCTGATAAAAGTCCATTGTATCAGATGGTGCATGGATAATTTGTGCGCCTTTTTGTCGGGCCGAATTTACTACTTGATTAGTCTTTTTAGCGATTTTTCCGCAACGATAGGTGGCACTTTTACACCAATGGATATTCCAAATATCGCACAATAAAAGTGCCGTTTGCTCAATAGGAACTGAACGTTCAAGGTCAACAATATGCCATTCATCGCTACCTTTGAAAGGTTGGAGTTGACTTCTGAGATGGAGTTGAAAATGGGACATTATTTTCCTCCTAAACAATTCTTCAAAATGAATTAACTAAAAGATGATCTCAAATCTAATAACACTTTTTATGTTTTTTTGACTACTTGCCTAGATAGTTTATTACGGCTTCATATGCTTGTTCATGGGTTCTTATCGAACCTGCAAATTGCAGATCCTCCAAATAGGCTAAAATTTCACCAATCTTTGGCCCCTCCGCGACACCAAAATTTTCTATCAATTGTTTTCCTGTCAGTAAAGGACCACGTTGCCAAACAAACCGTATTCTTTCATAGTAGCATGCTGCAAGTGAAAGTACAATCGGGTCGAAATTAGTGAAGTCCGACGTTTTAATAGTTGCAAATTTTCGAGCCACTACACCGAGCCATTCATCTCCAACCCGACGCAAAAAATTGGTTGGGTCTTGGCCTAAACAGGGAAACAATTGTTCACTCGAAAACCACTTGGATAATAATTGTTCAACTTTCCGACCCAGAGAGAGTGTTTTAAGCTGTTCTAATGGTGCCATTAGGCTTAATTTGGTTAACGTCGCTCGATTGATATCGCTAGCCACTGGCTTGCGAAAATAGTCAACTGACGGATCAATCTGCCGTAAATAATCAGCAAGTAAAGACGGAATAGTTTCTAACTCGAAAGCACGAATCCTTTTTGAGATTATTTTGTAGTTAGAAACTGGTAAAATGTGTGGTAATAACCCTGTATCTTGCATTTGGTCTAAAATTAGGGCTGATGAATCAGTTGCTAACGTTTTCAAAAGCTCATCTCGTATCCGTTCTGTGGCTGATTGCTTTATCTTGCCAGCTAAACTTTCGACTAGTTGTATCGATTCGGTTGAAACTCGAAAATCGAGTTGTGCAGATAGACGAAATAGTCGGAGCATTCGGAGAGGATCGTCAGAAATTACTTGCCGACTAGGGAAACGTACTACTCGATCGATCAAATCCTGTTGCCCATCACAAGGATCGATCAGAATTTTCTCTTCTAGGTCATAAGCAATAGCGTTGATAGTTAGGTCTCTTTGACGTAAATCCGACGCCAAATCTGGGCCACGAAACTGAGCTAAATCGTATACAGTTGTTGATTGAGAATGCTTATTAATAATCCGAGCTGTGGGTGGATCTGTTTCTAACTGAATAAAAGTCCCATTGATTGTTTGGGCAAATTTTTTTGCTAAGTTAATAGCATTTTGGGCCACTATAAAATCAAGATCTGCTGTCGGTCGGTTTAGTATTAGATCACGCACTGACCCACCGACCAGATATAATTTCTCTTTTTGAAATTGGGACAACTGCTTAAACAGTTGGATATTAGAGTCAATCGAAGATAAGTCAAGCACGCTTTTTTGGCAAAATTTGAAGAATACCATCAACTTGGAGGTGAGTTGCATAACCAATCACACCGGCCAAATAAGTCGGTAACCCTCGTTTGGCCTCGGAAGACCAATCTAGGTCTTTGAGTCGCTGCCAGAAATCGATCATATTACTGACCCCTGACTCAAAATAGAGCGGAATAATAACGAATAGGGCGGGAAAAAGAATCATGGTTAACCGAGAATGTGTCCAACCCCGATGCTTACTTAGCATCGGTAGCATGGCAAAAAGGCCAAAAAAGGCAGAAAATTGATAGGCTTCTTTGAGAATCAAAATCAGATTAACCATTACGAACAAGGAATAAAAAATCTGTTGGCTCTTACTTTTGATATCTACATCTGGCCACAAACTACACAAAAAAGCGATAGCAAAACAAAACAAGATAGGCAGTATCGCCATAGGTACCGTCGGGTTCCAGTCCTTTGGCAGACCGAACAGTAACCAACCAATTACTGAAACAGTCATCGAAATAATAAAGAAAGTGGTATAAGCAACCGCACCGCCAATGTAATGTTCTTTAAAACCACCCATAGCTAAAACCAGAATGTTCCAAATGGAGTCAAAGACCTAAATGTTTTGGCATTGTAACAACTGGAACGAAATCTCGCAAGTCGTAAGTCTTGCGTAATTTAACTTTGTAGATGATAATTAGGCTGGTTCAAGGATTTTGATTAATAATGCATCCAAATGGAGCTATGAAATGAAACGACAGAGTGAATTCAAACTTTGGTATCGACAACCAGCTAAGGACTGGGTTGAAGCGCTGCCAATCGGTAACGGTAGATTGGGAGCAATGGTCTTTGGTGGTATTGATCAAGAACGAATTCAAATCAACGAGGAAACATTGTGGGATGGACGCAAACTTGACCGACATAATCCAAAATCCTTGGAGGCGCTCCCGAAAGTAAGGAAATTGTTGTTTGATGGTCAAAATGAACAAGCAACCCAACTAGCAGCTGAAACAATGATGGGTACTCCTTGTCGCATCGACTCTTACCAAACTTTTTGCGATCTTAATTTAACGTTTGATACGTTTACTAAGTTAGATACCGAAACCATTAAATATAAAAGAGAACTCAATCTTGACACCGGTATAGCCACTACTCATTACCAATTTGGCAATGTTGGCCATCAAAGACAGGTTTATGTTTCGGCTCCAGATCAGGTGATGGTGATACAAATTTCAAATGACGCTCCGGCTAGTTTTCAGGTTTGGTTCAGTAGAGAACAAGATGCCAGCAGTATCGAAATTGATAATGCAACGGTTGGAATAATTGGTCAAATTGGTAATGACGGTCTGAGGTTTTCAGGGCAATTGAACGTATTAGACACCGATGGACAAGTAAATACTACTGACGGTAGGATGAGAATTGAATTAGCTACTAAAAGCACGCTAGTTATAACTGCTGCAACCAGCTACGTTAATCAAGACGACACCTCTGCCAACCCATCCAAAATTTGCAAGCAGATACTAGCTAAACTCACTAACAAAAGCGAAAATCAACTGCGTCAACGCCATCTAGTCGATCATCAGCAACTATTTCGTCGAGTTGAAATTGAGCTAGGAGCAGATCCCGATTTGCCGACCGATGAGCGACTCAGAATCCTGAAAAATGGTGGTGATGATCCTCAACTGTTTGCTCTTTACTTTCAGTTTGGTCGATATCTGTTGATGGGAAGTTCCCGGCCTGGAGGCTTTCCCGCTAATCTACAGGGGATTTGGAATGAGCATCTAAAAGCTCCTTGGAACAGTGATTTTCATACTAATATCAATTTGCAGATGAATTACTGGCCAGTGGAAGTCTGTAATCTGGCCGAATGTCACCGACCACTGTTTGACTACATGCAAGGTCTAGTACACGAAGGTCAGCGCACGGCAAAAATTCACTATGGAGCCAAAGGTTGGACCGTACATCATTTATCTGACATTTGGGGGTTCACTGTACCCGCTGACGGCATTTGGGGTATTTGGCCAGTGGGTGGAGCTTGGCTTTGCCAGCATCTTTGGGAACATTATGCTTTTGGCCAAGACCGTCAATTTCTGAGAGAAGTAGCTTACCCTCTGATTAAAGGAGGAACTGAATTCATGCTCGATTTTTTGGTCTCAGCACCCGACCACACTCCGGTCGCGGGAAAGTTGGTTACCAACCCGTCACACTCGCCAGAGAACCAATTTCGAAAAGAGGATGGCACAGTTTCTCAGTTTACTTACGGTTCCACAATGGACTTGCAGATTGCTTATGATTTGTTTACCGATTGCCTATCATCTATTTCCGAAATCCAGAGAGATGAAGCCGGTTTTGAGACGGAATTTCAGGCTGATGTGAACGAGGCTTTGTCTAAATTAGCGCCTTTGCAGATTAGTTCTAAGACTGGTCGGCTTCAAGAGTGGATAGAAGACTACGACGAACCAGAACCTGGACACCGACACATGTCTCACTTATATGGGTTACATCCAGGTCGCCAAATAAATTTGAAAAACACACCTGATTTGGCAGAAGCCGCTCGTAAATCACTAGATTATCGATTATCTCACGGAGGTGGACATACTGGCTGGAGTCGGGCTTGGCTAGTTAACTTTTTCGCTCGGTTAGAAAATGGCCAATTAGCCTACCAGCATCTGGTCGACTTATTAACCCGCTGCACTCTGCCCAATTTGTTGGATACACATCCTCCCTTCCAGATCGATGGCAATTTCGGTGGCACAGCTGGTCTAGCTGAAATGTTGCTCCAAAGCCATACCGACATTGTCCATTTTTTGCCAGCATTACCGGCGGATTGGCCAACAGGTCAGGTTGCCGGTTTACGTGCCAGAGGAGGGGTTACAGTCGATTTTTCTTGGTCAAATCGATCTATAGAGTATGCCAAAATAGAAACTAGCCGGACTGGAACATACCAAGTTCGAGCAGACCGGCAACTGGTAGTTATAGGCAGCGATGGTTTGGCTGTTAACTACCAAGCCATCGACGATTGTACCGTCTCATTTTCGGTTGAAGTCGGAAATAAATATCAACTTCAATAAGATAAATTAAAGTGTAGGAGCGACTAGGGAGGAATAAAACTGTGGAATTTTTTCTATTAGCTACCGTTTTCTTATTATCGATTGCTATTTTTGTAACATACCAGCTAAACGCTAGACGAATTACAACCGCTATCAAGGGGCCAAATTTCCAAATTCATCAGTTAACCAATGACGTACAAAAGCTAAAGGTGCGAGTCAGTGAATTAGAAGATGAGATGATGAAGCTGAAAGGACAATAAATTAAGTAAAGAAAGGAAAGAAAAAAGGGTGGACAACGGAAATTATCCCCCCCTTTTTTTCTTGTGAAGTGTTAAACTCCGACTATTCCTCAAAAGCAGCATCAAAGGCGATGTCTGAGGTGGGGAAATCGACCTTTTTTGTAAAGGCACAAGCCTCTGTAGCTCCGTGTTCACGATCCATGCGACTGTCTTCCCATTCAATAGAGAGTGGACCGCTATAACCGATGTCGTTCAAGGCAACAATAATATCCTCAAATTGGATGTCTCCGTGTCCAAGAGAGCGGAAATCCCAATATCGGGAAGCTTCACCAAAACTAGTGTGTCCTCCAAAAACACCAACGGTTCCATCGCCATGCCCCCACCAAACGTCTTTCATGTGGACATGGTAAATACGATCAGCAAAATTGCGAATGAACTTTACATAATCAACCCCCTGATAACCCAAGTGAGATGGATCATAATTGAACCCAAATCGTTTGTGGCTATTAACAGCATCAATGGCCCGCTGGGAGGAAGCAATGTCAAACGCGATTTCGGTCGGGTGAACTTCTAGACCAAAGTTGACATTAACTGCATCGAGCGCATCTAAAATAGGGGTAAATCGTCGGCCAAAATCAGCAAATCCTTCATCCCAATATTCTTGGGTAGTTGGCGGAAAAGCATAAATCGAGTGCCAGATACTAGAACCAGTAAATCCATTGACTACAGCTGGAAACTCTTCGCCACCGGGACGGGCATCAATGAATAGGCGGCAAGCTTTTGCAGTATCGATCATTTCTTGAGCTGCTCGCTGACGAACACCTTCTGGCTGACCATCTCCCCAAACATAATCGGGTAGAATTTCCTTGTGGCGTTCATCGATTTTATCACAGATAGCTTGACCTACCAAATGGTTAGAGATGGAGTATGCAGTCAGCCCATGTTTGTCAAGTATATCCCAGCGCCCCTGCACATAACCACTCTCTGATAAGGCTCGATTGACTTCGAAATGATCCCCCCAGCAAGCCAACTCAATACCGTCGTAACCGAAGCTCTTAGCTTTCTGACATACTGTGTCGAAATCGAGATCAGCCCACTGTCCAGTAAAAAGAGTAACAGGTCTTCCCATAGTAGTGTTCTCCTCTTGTTAAATAAGTTTGATTGAATATCTGTTATGCCGGTGGTGTATAGCTGGCATCAATCCAAGCTCTCGCTTGACCACTTTCGACTGCTTTGTGAATAAAATGGACACCAACAGCACCGTCCTGAACCGTTGGAAAGTCAGTATCAAACTCACCCGGCTCCTCTCCGGCTAACTTGGCCGAAATAGTTCGAGCCGCATTAAGATAAATGTTAGCAAAAGCCTCAATAAACGCTTCCGGATGACCAAACGGAATACGTGTAAAATGCTGAGCAACTTCAGACAAGTAATCGTTACCTCGCTTGTATAATTGCTCTGGACCGTCGGGATGTTTGACTTGTAAATAGTTAGGCTCTTCCTGTCGCCATTTCAAACTGGCTTTTGTACCATAGACACGAATGTTGAGATCGTTTTCTTCACCAACCGAAATCTGGGAGGCGTGTAGGATGCCTCTAGCACCACCTTGGAAACCAACCAAAATATTTCCATCGTCTTCAAGCAAACGACCTTGAACAAAGGTCGTTAGGTCAGCACAAATTTCTTCTAGCTCCAAACCAGTGATATACCGAGCTAAATTTTCGGCGTGCGAACCAATGTCACCAATACAGGAGGAAACTCCGGCTCTTTTGGGATCGGTTCGCCAAACAGCTTGTTTTGCGTCTTCTTCACCTTGATCTTCCAAAAATTCGGCTAGCCACCCCTGAGGATATTCAACTACAACTTTTCGGATTTCACCCAATTCACCATTTTTAATGAGCTCACGTGCTTGTTTCACCATCGGGTAACCGGTATAGTTGTGAGTCAAAGCAAAGATGACATCATGCTTCTTAACCAAATGACAAAGGTCTTCTGCCTCTTCAACAGTCATAGTCATTGGTTTGTCACAAACCACATGGAATCCAGCTTCGATAGCTGCTTTAGCTACTGGGTGATGAACATGGTTTGGGGTAACGATCGAAACAAAGTCGATGCGATTACCTTCCGGCAGTTGACTTTCCTTTTCAAACATCTCTTGGTAGGAACCATAAACGCGACTCGGATCTAAAAACAGTTCTTGACCTTGCTGTCGGGATTTTTTCGCATCAGAGGAAAAGGCGCCGGCCACCAATTCAATTTCGCCATCTAGGGCAGCTGCTTTTCGGTGGACTTCACCAATGAAAGCACCAGGGCCTCCGCCAACCATTCCATAACGTATCTTTCTGCCTAATGGCATAGTAAAAATCTCCTTACCTGTTTGTCTGTTGGCATTCAAATTGAGCCATTCTGATCACTTAACGATTATAGCATGGGCCAGATAAAACGTCAATTAGGCGTCCAACACAATATTATTCAACTAGGATCTTTGGCATTTTTAAAAAGGTAAGTAAAGAAGCCGATAGAAAGGGAATAATCGATAATCCATGCAGAACACTCTCTTGACCAATTTTATCTGCTAATCCACCAAGTGGAATATTGAATAATCCCGCTACCCCCCAAGCTGCTCCCATCATAAAACTAGAGGCTATGCTTTGATGGTTAGGTAAAAGTTGTTGACCCATCACAATATTTACAGAAGCTGAACTAGATAAAACGAAATTTCCTGAAAACAGAAAAATAATAAAAACGATTGGGTTATCCGCTATGGATGAAGCTGAAAGGTTGAGAAGTGGTGTGGAAAAAACTAGCGAAATCAATAACACCATGTTTCCGCCTAGAATATCGGACAATTTCCCACCGGTCAGAATGCCCATTGAACCCGCAAAAGTAAAGCCTGCTAGAATAAGTGACCGGTTAGTATGAGAATATCCTAGTTTGTTTAATAGTAAAGAAAGGTAGGTAACAAATCCAATCACTGTTATTGTTTTTAACATTGAGATCAAATAGAGCAATATCAACGGAAGCCACTGTCGTCTTATTTCTGGCCACAGTGGCAGTTTTACTGAAGAAGATTTGATTTGTTCTTCGACTACGCTTTTTAGCGATAGACCACCAAAGATGGATACTAGTAAGCCAGGTACAATCAAGCTAGTCAGCCAGATAATGTCTAAACCAAGCTTTTCTAAAAATAGAATAACTAGGAAAGGGCCGACTGCTTGCCCAACGTTTCCACCAGTAATAAAGATAGAAATGCCAGTGCCGCGATTTTTCCCCGATAGACGTCCAGCTTGAGAAGTGGCAGCCGGATGAAAAATGGCTCCACCAATACCAGCAATAGCTAACAAAAGGATTAACCATGGCAGAGAAGACGTTACCCCTAACAAACATATGCTAACAGCAGGTAACGCTACTCCCAGTGTCAAAAAATGGACAGATCTAATTCGGTCGGCAAATCGAGCTGTGATTAGTTGGCTGAAAGAATTAAAAGCATTACCTGCCGCCATTAAAATGCTAGCTAATTGATTCTGCTTACTTACGACTCCGAGTTGAACCAAGAGTTGTGGCAAGATATGGGGCAGCAGGGTAGCATAGGTGTCTACTACACCATGCATGAGAGTTAAGATAGCCAGCTTTTTTTTGGAAGAAGATTGATTCATTTTTGAGTGATTCCAACGACACTAGTTATCAGTCTCGTATGATTAGACATACATTGATCATCAATATTCCATCCCCTAGATATAGTTTTTTAGACTCCGCACATTTAGTATTTTCAATGTGTCAAATAGAGATTTTTTCATCCTTACTTTTAGGTTTCCTCACAGTTCCTTTTCGAAAACTTTTCTGATGGGCCAACCTAGACAACCATCAAATAGGCCCTTGCTCTGCCGTCATCTGTAGCTCAATATTATCATCAATCCATAATCCAGAGATACCTGCAAAATAATTATAGCAAACTGAACAAATTCCTATTATAGGTACTTCAGTAGAAGACTAGGCTGGCATTTTTTGTCGAACCTTTTTTTCACTTAACCTGTTTTTTATTTTGCCTAGTTACTTATCAGTCATGATAACCCAAGATGAGCCCGCTGATTCTATCAAAGAGAAGAAAAAAAGGCAAAACTGTTTATCTGCGTCTACTGAAATTTTTGGGATTGACATTTTAAGGCCATGTAACATATCTTTAATCATTGTTTGCCGCTGATAAAACCAAAGAGAAGGAAGACGTTTTATGGAGATGATTACCAAATCTGACTTATTACAGTTTGATAAACTAGGTTATTTTGTTACCGATGTGGTCCTTGAAAGAGATCGTCTAGTAGAAGTTCGACAAGAGTTTGATCGGTTGTATCATGAAGGTATTGAAGAGGCAAAAAAAAGTGGAAATTTAGCTGTCGTCAAGGCTGCTGAGGAGCGTCGGTCTTACGGCCAAGTCCATAAAAAAAGTGAGATTGTAGCTGATTTTGTCAAGTCTGATATCTATCTAGAAGCCTGCCAAAAACTGATTGGTGCTGACGCTGATTTATACTGGAATCAAGCCGCAGTCAAACCCCCTAAGCTGGGCAAAACTTTTAGTTGGCATCAGGATTCTGGCTACACTGAAACAATACCTCTACCCTACATTACCTGCTGGACCGCCGTTAGCGACTCTAATTTAGACAATGGTTGTATCTGGATTAGGCCCAAGTCCCATCAGCATGGTGTGTTTCCGCATCAGCAAGTGGCTGAGAATGATGAAGGTTATGAGGGCCTGACTGCTCGGACTAACCAGGTAGAACTTGAACCTGCTATCCCTGTTGAAATGAAAGCGGGTCAAGTAGCTATCTTTAGCTCTTTGCTCTTGCACATGAGTGGTCCAAACAAAACTTCAAACCATTATAGACACGGGTTCGTACCTCAGTATCATGTGCCGGACGTCATACTCAAAAAAAATAATCAATCTATTGGAGACCAATTCCCGGTATTAAGAGCTAACCAGAAGGTCGATTAAGGAACAAATTCTCGTTAGTAAGATACTGGCAAAACAAAAAGGTACACGATGAAACTAACAAAAAGACAAGTCAATCTTTTTCAAAAAGAAGGCTATCTGATTTTACCCAATTTCTTCGATTCACGAGAGGTCGTGGCATTAGAAAAAGAGCTGATGCGATTTTATCATCAAGGATTAGGGCGAAATGTAGCTACTGATGGCGATGGTAAGACACACTCGAACGTTCATAAAAATTACCAAATCATTCCGCTTAACAACATTAGCAACCTTTATCGAGCTTTACCTTATAGCCTTAAGGTAAAGTCGGTAGTGAGCCAACTGGTCGGGGATCCCTTTATTCGCCATTTAGACCAGATATTTTATAAACCAGCTAAAACCGGTATTGGCACAAATTGGCACACTGATAATAGCTATTTTCGCATTAGTGATCCTACAAAAGGAACTGGCATGTGGATTGCTCTGCATGATGCATCTGTTGAAAACGGTACGCTTCATATTGTGCCAGGTGGACACCTAGAAACCTATGACCACGATCGTGATCCCAGCAGTGACCATCATATCACTTGTGAAATCGATGATCATCAATCCTTGCCCGTGGAGATAAAGGCTGGCGGGATCGTGTTTTTTAACTACGGAATTCCTCATTGTACCAAAGCCAATACCAGTGATCAAGCTCGTGGTGGTTGTGCCTTCCATTTCCTGAGACAAGATTATATTCCACATGATGCAAAACAGATGCATAAGTTACCTGTCATTACCGGACCAGATGCGACCGGTGGTGAGCGCGAATATGGTCAATTGATTGAAGGTACATGGCAATCTGAAGTGGATAAGTTAGTCGGTTAATCTACGACCTTATTCCCAAGCCATAATGCTAGATCGCCCACGCCGTATTTTGTATTTGTTGTTGTATGGATCCAGAGTAGGTGGTGGAGAAATCCAGTATGAATATTTGGTTAAGGGATTAAACAGAGACTATTTTCAACCAGTCGTCGTTTGTCCCAAAGTGGGAGATTTGAGCCAAGCGTTGATTGAGTCTGAGATAGAGGTGCACTTTTTACGTTTGCCCCGTTGGTTACAAGTTCAGTCTCGTCCTTTCCGTTGGCTGGCTATTAAACGACTAATACGGTTGGCCAAACAAGCCAAGGTTGATCTAATTCACTCTGAACATCGGCATTTTCCATATCTAAAGGCAGTTGGCCAAGCCTTATCAATTCCGACCGTTTTTCATGTACGTTCGCAACTGCGTGACAGGCATTTATTGCATCTGAGCTTCAATGAGGCTACAGAAGCTATTATTATCGGTAATCGTTATCGTTCTCCCCTGCTTAAAAATGGAATTGAGAATAGTCGACTACACTTGATTTCTGATGCCACCGATATCGAAAGGTTTTCGCCTCAGCCGGTAGATGTTTTGAGTGTGGAGACAAAAACCACTTTGCTTGTAAAAAAAGAAGTCAAGATAGGTTTAGTCGGTAGAATAGAACCATTAAAACGTCAGTTAGACTTTCTGAAGGCCATCAAAAAAGTATTCCAATCCAGACACTCGCTATCCTGTTATTTGGTTGGATCGGTTCGGGTCAGTTCTTACTTTCGCCAATTACAACGATACGTTGAGCAAAATAATTTGCGAGGCTTGGTCACTTTTACTGGTAAACGTAACGATATGCCCCAAGTTTTATCCTCTCTGGATATGCTGGTTACTTTATCGGGTGGTTCAGTAATGATTGAAGCTCTAGCTTGTGGTACACCCGTCATTTCTGCTTCCGATGTTGATCCAGTTAGCTTAAAAATTGTCAAAGATGGTGAAAATGGTCTTGTTGTGCCAATTAATGACCAGTCTGCCTTAGTTTCTGCGATGCTGAAGTTAATCGAAGATCAATCCTATCGTCAAATGTTAGGCGAAAATGCTCGTGCACACGCAAAGAAACATTTTAGCCAAACGGCTATGGTAAAAAAAACTGAACAGGTTTACAAAAAATTATTGGCCTAGCATTCATAAAATGAAAAACAAAAACTGGTCGCCCGTAGATTTATCTAAGGTTACGACCTATCCTTTATCCGAGCGTGCCAACAAGGTTTCCGTGCAAGATTTTGCTGAACCAGTTGGGCCCAAGCTCTTAATCAATGATTTATTGGCATCATTACCAAAAATTCTAAAAGGACAGGATTTAACGACCCTAATAGACTCGATTGTTTTTGCTTACCAGCAACAGAAGCCAGTGATTGCTATGTTGGGTGGTCATGTGGTCAAATGTGGGCTAAGTCCGGTTTTAATAGACTTGATGCAGATGGGAGTTATTTCAGCCTTGGTTCTTAACGGTTCAACAGCTATTCATGACTTTGAAGTTGGTATGATTGGTGAAACTTCTGAAGATGTAGAGATAAATATTCAAACTGGTCAGTTTGGTATGGCCGACGAAACCGGTCGCTGGATGAATCATGCAAGTCGTCAAGCTGCAGACAACGGAATTGGTCTAGGTTTAGGTTTTGCTGAGGCTTTATGGGCATTAAATCCACCTCATGCAGAGGTAAGCCTGTTGGCACAGGCTAAACGACTCAACATTCCTATCACCGTTCACGTGGCTATTGGCACTGATATCATCCATCAGCATCCTACCGCCGATGGAGCAGCTCTTGGCAAAGCTAGTTTTGACGATTTTCGATTATTGACAGCAATAGTAGCTGACTTGAATTGTGGTGGAGTGGTGGTTAATTTTGGTTCAGCCGTCATTTTACCTGAAGTCTTCTTAAAAGCCCTGACCGTGGCTCGTAACTTGGGGCACACAATTCGTCAATTTACAACGGCAAACTTCGATATGGTAAAGCAATATCGACCACAAGAGAACGTCGTCCGTCGCCCCACCAGCGATGGGGGACAAGGGTTTACTTTTTGCGGTCACCACGAAATTATGATTCCACTATTGGCTGCAGGTATCAAGAGTCGGCTTATCTATGATTAATTCACCAGATTATGCTATTTTTTTTCGCTCAGTATTGAATGAATCTTACTTACAAAGAAGGCATATGACCACAAATGGGGTACATCATTCATTGATGATCGACTTAGGTTCGGCGTTAGAAAATAATCGTGATTCGTGGAATATCGCCCTATGGTTTGTGCACGTTTTAATTAACGGACAATATTAGACAGAAAAGATTGCGATCGTCGAAGTCCGTCAGCCTGAGCTGGCCAATCTTTCCAATATCGGTAGTCTTCTAGTTCAACGCTTACAATACCGTTAAAACCTTCGTCTTCCAGGCGCTGAACTACTTTCAGCCAATTGACTATGCCATCACCCGGAATCGTGTACCGCCACCAGTCTTCCCCAAAACCACGTGGATTACGAAAAACAGGCCCAAGATTACCATGAAGGTAGAGGGATTCTTGATCGAAAACTGTATCTTTAGCGTGGACATGTAACACTTTGTGAGCAAATTCGTTCAAGGCTCTTTCGTGATCAATACCAATGCGGACCAAATGGGAAGGATCGTAATTGAGACCAAATCCGTCTGGACAGTCAGCGAACATAGCCCGCCACATTTCGGGTGTACAACCGAGTGCTGGATATTCTGGTCCTCCACCGGGCCAACCTTCGACCGCAATCGAAACGCCTTTTTCGGTGGAAAAGTTTCCTTCCAAATTTCGTAATTCTTCGCTCGTCCCAGTGAGCTGTCATCCGGAACGAAAACGCAAAACATAATTGAAATTCCATTTTCAGCAGCTACGGAGATCGCAGCTTTCGCTGCTCCAGCTCCCGCTTTACTCTTGGCTGAATTAAGACTAATGAGATCGCGCGTGCCAGGCAGGTCAGCGGTACCGATGGTCAAACCAGCATTAGTAGCTGTTTGTACCACGTCTTTGGTAATTTGGCCGATATCGATAGCATCAAAGCCATTTTTTTTGCACCAAGCGCAGAATTCAGCGAACGGAATTTGCCCAGCAGCACCGGGGATTCGTAGTCCAATTTTCATTATCAATTCCTAATTTTGATTCATTACCATCACAAAAAACGCCAGGCGTTTTTTGTGCAATGCTATTATATGGT
>CAYVHK010000007.1:15949-52892 GCA_964451145.1 uncultured bacterium
ATCCTGCTACCGGATTTTGCCCTGATGCACCGGGTTTCCTTAGCCCAATTTCATTTGTAATTTCCTAATTTTTTTTAATTCCCTCCACAAAATCGACCAGCGTTTTTTGTGCACTGCTATTATATGGTAGCCAACCCTGATTTTGCACCTTGAATTGGATCGATAAAATGTTATTATGTTGATATTGCTAAACAAAAATTCAGTGAGATGATCCAAGATGATTACGTTAGAAGATAAATTTGTGTTTGATCTTCAAGGCTATATCATAATTAAGAATGTATTAACCGAAAACGAAGTAGCCGAGATCAATGAAGTATGTGATCGAATTTTCCCCCGTAATTACAGTGAGGTAGAAAATCTCAAAGGGGAGGGCAGTTTGCGTCGAACCAGTCGAGTATCCAGATGGGACCCGGCGTGTCAAAGATTGATAGATCACCCTCGTGTAACACCTTACTTACTAGAATTTCTGTGACCCACTTTCCGTTTAGACCATGACTACTGTATTTTTATGGGGAACGGTCGTGAAGATAAAAGTGTATTACATGGGGGGCCCGAGACCGCTAACAGTTGTCAGTTCTACAAACATTACAATGGTATCATTCGCAATGGGCTATCAGTACTAACCTTTTTCTTTTCTGATGCTGGTTCTGGGGATGGTGGTTTTGCCTGTGTTCCTGGCAGCCACAAATCCAACTTTTTATCCGACTTACCACACGATGTTCGTACTTTTAAGAGGTCTGAACCTTATGTCGTCCAACCAGTCGTTGAGGCTGGAGATGCTCTTTTTTTTACTGAGGCTTTGGTTCATGGTACTTTACCTTGGAACGCTAATCATGAGAGACGTACTTTTCTGTACAAGTATAGCCCAGGACACATTTCCTATTCTCAAAGCTACTATAATCCCGATGATTACTTTGAGCCAACTGAACAGCAGAAGCGTATTTTGTTACCACCATCTTCCGGTGGCCGACCGAATAGCCTAGATTTGAAGAATTAACCGATTTGGCAAGGATATGATAATGGATTTGACAAAACAACCTCCTCGGCGTCCCACAAACTCCTCTGTCGCTGGGATTGTAGCTGTGGCCCGTATGATCGACAAGGCTAGGGCCTATAACGAAGAAACAATCGGCCAATATTTATATGGAGAAGATTCCGGTTTGGATAGACGAGTCCTTAGTTTTTTAGGTGTTTCGGCTCAAGATTTCTCTCGGGCAGTAGATCAAAAAGATGATAGTGAACTAGCTCAATGGTTAGTCAGTCAATCAAAAAAAACAAATGATGAAATAGCAGCTTTTAATCGGTCCGAAACAGATCGTGTACCAAGCGAGGATTGGCATGTTAAATTGCTACAAGATCGACTAGCAAAGTACGCTCCGGACCGAACCGATATTAAAACAGTTTTTCAGTCTATGGAATTGGACGATTGGGGGAGCTTTTGGCCCGTCGATCTTCAGGTGGGTCCGCCTCGCAGCCCTTATAACCGAAATGTCGCTGGACTATTTGGCATCGCCAGAATGGCCGACAAAGCCCGTGCAAGTCGATGTAAAAAAAATGGCGACTATAAGTATGGCGAACGCTCTGCCTTTGACGTATACCTATTGGAATTATTAGATACAAAGTCGGAACAATTCCAACAAGTAGCGATTGATAATCCGAACGACTTAGAACTCGGGTGGTGGCTACTATCAAATACTGCGGCTGACCTTGACCAGATTATTGAATGGAATCAACAAGCCATCCATTTTGGTTTACAACCAGAAACTGAATCGAATCCCAAAAAATCCTATCTGACCTATTTTAATTGGGAGAACTTTAACTCCCGACGAATCAGTGTTGCCCCTGAGAACCAAAGCATTCAAAACTGGCTCGATCTCATGGACTATGACGATCAGAATAGTTTCGGCATTCTTGATTTGGCTCGACGAGCACCCCGCAGCCCATACAATCGTGATGCTGGTGGCTTAGTTCATTTGGCCCGTCTAATTGATAAAGGCCGAGCTTTCAATCACAATACACTTGGTGATTATTGGTATGGCGAAGATTCTGGTATCGATCGTCATTTATTGAATTTCCTGAAAATTCCGGTCGAGGAATTCACCCAGCAGTTACAAAAAATGTCTACTGATCATCAGGTGGTTGAATGGATAATGCGAAAAACGCCAAGGACTGAAAATCAAATTGACGAGTACAACAAAAAATTAGTTCGTCTCGGCCCCAAAAATGAACAAGGTTGGTCTTTTCTTCGTAATAGGATTCGGCAATTGGATTCATCTAGAACCAATATTGAAACCTTCTTTGATTTAATGGTTTTATCAGACGAGAAAACCTTCCAGTTTCCCTAATCGACTGGATTGACGCGTTTGGATAAATATGTTAGTCTTCGGCTAGGTTGTTGTAAGGATAATGTCAGTTTAGACCTAGTGTTAGCAAAATAGTGTCGTAGTGGAAAGGTATAGATGGAAAAGGTTTCTAACACCCAAGTTCGACAGGCAACTGTTTATAATGATCAAGCTATTCAGCTCTGGCAAAAAGGAAAACATGATGAAGCCATTGGGCTATGGGAATCAGCTATCGAGAAGGCGCCTCAAGTAGCTGAAACGCTACATAACCTAGGCAGCGCCTACCTTTATCTTGAACGTACCGAAGAGGCTTTAAGATGTTTCCAACAAGCTACTGAGAACGACCTAGAATTGGTTGAAGCTTACGTTAAAATTGGTAATATTTATCACCAAAAGGGAGACATCCTTACTGCTAACGAGTATTGGAATCAGGCTTTGCAGATTGATCCCACCTGTCAAGAAGTTATAGCTAAGTTGGAACAGTTCAATACTGATCAATATGATCTGGAAAACATTCCTGAGTATGAATCGCCAGAGAACAACTTGTCTTCATCAAATAAGAACTCAATAATTACCGATTCTTCAACCTCGACCTTAGGCCAAAAGATAGTCGTAGGTATTAGTAAACTATTTAGAGTAGAAAAGAAGACTAAACGGTAATCATAAATGGCGGAGATTCGGCTCAACAACATAGTTAAAAAATTTGATGATGTCATCGCTATTAACAAGGTTAGTTTTGAAATTGAGGACCGAGAATTTCTGGTTATGTTGGGGCCGTCAGGTTGTGGAAAAACAACAACATTAAGATCGATTGCCGGCTTAGAACACCCACAAGAAGGGGATATCTTCATCGGATCAAGACATGTCAATGGGCTTGCTCCGGCTGACCGAGATATTGCTTTTGTGTTTCAATTTTATGCCCTGTACCCTCACTTGACCGTCCAAAACAATATTGCCTTTCCGCTTAAAGCCACTAAAGTTGAGCCTTCCGAAATTGAGAAACGAGTTGCCAAGGTTGCTCAAATGCTTCGAATTGAACATATTTTAGATCGAAAACCGAGCATTTTGAGTGGCGGTGAAATGCAACGGGTAGCTATTGGTCGCTCGATGATACGTCGTCCCCAAGCTTTTCTAATGGATGAGCCAATGTCTAACCTAGACGCAAAATTACGTATGGACATGAGAACTGAACTCAAAAGCCTGCAGCAACAACTCGGAACAACTACTGTATATGTAACGCATGACCAAGTAGAAGCAATGTCGATGGCAGATCGAATTGCCATTATGGATCAAGGTCAACTACAACAGGTTGGAAGGCCAACTCACGTTTACAATCAGCCGAAAAACCTTTTTGTGGCTGGGTTTATGGGTAATCCCGCCATGAATTTGCTCCCTTGTCATCTTGAATCGGCTGACCAACGAATAAAAATTGATGATACCGATTTCGTAATCAAACTTCCACGATATCATCTTAATTTGATTCGACCCGACATCAGCAAGAATCTAGTGTTTGGTATCCGACCAGAACATATTTCTTTATCGACAACCCCGACGACCTCTGAATTGCAGGCCAAAGTTCATTTGGTAGAACCCCTCGGTTCTGCCAATATTGTCGATATTCTGCTAAGCCAGGAATCAACCAACAAATTCGTTTTGCTTCGAGTCAGGACTCATCCAACAGTTACACCAAGTCCAGGTCAGACCGTGTGGCTGCAAATTGATCCAGAAAAGATTCATATTTTCGACCGTTCGACTGAGTTGGTATTAAGTGAAACCGCCTAAGACTAGCCGTTGAGTGATTGAGTTAAAATGGTTACTCTCGACCAAATCCAACATGATTTCCAACGGGACGGATTTGTTATCGTTCCCAGCCTGTTTCAACCGAAGGAAGCTGAACGGCTAAAGCAAGAAAGCCAGTCTATTATTCAAACAGCCAAATCCAATAGCCAAAAACCGAGTCAGATTGCCGATCACGGAGTTTACGTGGGATTGGCCGTTCACAGCCCAGTATTTCAAAAGGTTGTAGCTGACGTTCGCATTCTCGACATATTAGAAGTAATTTTGGCTCCCGACATTGAGTTTTTAAGCGACAAAGCGGTCTTCAAAAATCGACAAATCGAATTTGCTAGCCCTTGGCATCAAGATTGGCATTATTGGGGCGGACAACATAAAATTTCTCTGTGGGTGGCGTTAGACGATGCAACTATCGATTCAGGTTGCCTAAAGTTAATGCCCGGCTCACATCGAAAGGTTAGTATTCACGATGGTACCGCCGACGATGGATACGGATTTGGACATCGGATGAAGCCATCTGCTGTTGATGAATCAAAAGCAGTGATAGCGGAAGTATGCCGTGGCAGTGCCGTATTTTTTCATGATTTAACGCTTCATGCAAGCTATCCTAACGTTTGTGGCAAAGAACGATGGGTTTGGATTCCTACCTATCGTGATGCAGAAGCCAAAGATCCTGATTACAGTTGGGCCGTAGCCGCTAAAATTGTTCGACGGAAAAATCTGCCAAATTCATTCAGATCTACTTAATTAAGGATTTAGGATATGCTGATAACCGATATGAAAGTTACACCAATTGCAGTGGCAGATCCGCCACTGCTAAATGCAGCAGGCCTTCATGCTCCTTACGCCTTACGCATTGTTTTGGAATTGATAACAGAGGATCAAATTTATGGACTTGGTGAAGTTCCAGGAAACGATAAAACACTAAAAGCACTAGAGTCTGCTCGCCAAGTAGTCGTTGGTAAAGACCCATTCCATCTTAACCACATTCAATCTTCATTGGTGGATCATTTTGGGCCAGAAGGAAGTGAAACTCGCGGCGAAGCTCCTTGGGACCAACGCCGATTGGTACATGTTTTCAGTGCAATTGAAGTAGCTTGTTTCGATGTTATGGGCAAAGTTACTGGCCGACCGGTTGTTGACCTGCTTGGTGGAAGAACCAGAGACCAAGTGCCATTTTCGGCTTACTTGTTCTATAAATACGCAGGTTCTGGTGGAAATTTTTCTTTTGATATTGAAGCCCACGCTACGGGTTGGGTCTAAGCTCGACAAGCAGAAGCAATAGATCCGAAAGGAATCGTCAAGCAGGCTGAGGCTATGTGCCAAGAATTTGGTTTTGATTCTATTAAGCTCAAAGGTGGTGCTTTTGAGCCAGAGATAGAAGTCGATTCAATTAAAGCTCTACGCCGGTCTTTTGGAGATGCAATACCACTTCGGCTTGATCCTAACGCTATTTGGTCTGTCGATACAGCTATAAAGTGGGGACGAGAAATGGAAGGTTTGCTGGAATACTACGAAGACCCTGTTCGTGGCCAAACTAACATGGCAACGGTCAAAAAAGCGGTCCAAATTCCGCTGGCAACTAATATGTGCACCACCTCATTTAAGGCTATTCCGAGTAGTATTCGACTACAATCTGAAGATATTATTCTCAGTGATCATCACTTCTGGGGTGGATTGCGTGCTTCAGTTGAGTTGGGGCGTATTTGTCAAACTTTCGGTCTCGGTCTTTCCATGCACTCTAACAGCCATGTCGGCATTTCGTTGATGGCTATGAGTCACCTTGCAGCTGCGATACCTAATTTGACTTACGCATGTGACACTCATTATCCTTGGCAATCGGAAGAGGTTATCACTGGCGGCCGACTTCAAATTGAAGATGGCGCCTTAACCGTCCCCAATTCACCAGGTTTGGGTATTGAGTTGGATAGAGAAGCTTTAGCTAGACTACATCAGCAATATTTGGATTGTGGATTAACTGAACGTAATGATGCCATTGAGATGAAAAAGATTATTCCTGATTGGACCTTTCAATCAGTTAGATGGTAGTGGTTAGCTAATGAAAGCGATTGTTTTTGAAGGAGCCAATCGGGTCTCGGTTCAGGAAAAACCAATTCCTGAACTAGAAGATGGCGACATTTTAATTCAGGTTGATCTGTGTGGTGTATGTGCCTCTGACTTAGCTGCAATTCGAGGTGAAGCGACTGACTATTCCCCACCAGTGGTGCTTGGACACGAAGTTGCTGGCCGAGTAGCAAAAACTAGGCATCCCTCAGTCAGATTAGGACAAAAAGTGACTGTAAATCCAATGATTACCTGTGGGGACTGCCAATATTGTCGAGAAGATTTAGATAAATACTGCCAAGAAATCGTCGGCATTGGACATGATATTGACGGTGGTTATGCCGAGTTTTTTAAGTTTCCACGACACGCAATCCAAACTGGCAAACTGATCTCGGTTGCTGATACTGTATCTACCATCGACCTCATGTTTTTGGAACCACTCGGTTGCTGTATCAATGCCATGCGGGAAACAATATTTGATCAATCAGTAGCTATTCTAGGTGCGGGTCAAATTGGTCTGATTTTCACTCAACTGGTCAAACAACGTGGTCTAGAGGTAATCGTCATCGATCCAATTAACGAACGGAGGGAGATGGCGGAAAAGTTAGGAGCGACAGCGACGTTTTCCCCTCATCAAACTGAAGAAATTCTGGAGAAAACTAATGGAGGTGCTGATACAGTCATCTCAGCTACCAAAAATAACCAAAATGCTATCAATTTGTCATTTGAAATAGTTCGCCGGGGTGGTTGCGTAAATTTTTTCGGGCTTTCTGCCCATGACCAATACCTCAAACTCAATTTGGAACAGCTTCACTTTATGGGTCATAAAATTATGGCATCTTGGGCATTTTCCCGTTGGAGCTTAGATCAGGCTCGCCAAACTATCTCAGATCAAAAAATTGAATTAGAACCAATTCTGTCAAACCGCTTTTCTCTTTCCAATGGACTAGACGCTCTTGATCAGGTGAGGAAAAATCGAGGGATAAAAACAGCCATTTCAGGGAAGCTTGGTAACACGCAAATCTAATGTTTGTTGATTCGCATGCTCACATCCAGCTTGATCGCTTTAAATCCGATCGTTCAATTGTGATTAAGCGAGCTGAGGATGCACAAGTGAATACTATTTTAGTCATTGGTTTCGACCTCCAAACTAGCCGATCGGCTGTTGATTTAGCTAACAAATATGACCAAATTTATGCTACCGTTGGCGTCCACCCACATGATGCAAAAGATTGCACTTCCAAAACACTACAGGAAGTTGGCCAGCTAGCAGAACATCCCAAGGTTATAGCCTTAGGTGAGATGGGTCTTGACTACTATCGAAATCTTTCACCCAAACCATTACAGAAAAAAGTTTTCGAAGAGCAATTAGATCTGGCTGAAGAACTGAACCTGCCGATAGTAATCCACAACCGAAACGCTTTCGCTGACATTCTATCTATTCTAGAGAATCGCCGTTATCTCACTGGTGGTGTCCTACACTGTTTTTCGGAAGATGTAAAGTCGATGCAAAAAACCATTGATCTCGGCTTTCATATTGGTATTGGCGGACCTGTCACTTATAAAAAATCTCAACCTCTAAAACAGGTTGTGGAAGTGATGCCAGAAGACTCATTCTTAATTGAAACCGACTGTCCTTGGTTGGCACCTCAATTTCGTCGTGGCAAGCGAAACGAACCAGCCTATGTTACCGCCGTAGCAGAAAAAATTGCCGAATTGCGACAAATAACTACTGAATCAGTTGGACAGATAAGTAGCCAAAATTTTCGCCGACTCTTTTCTATTAAATAAAAAAACTTAAAGATACAAACTCTTAAGCCTCAACATACATCTAACAGCCATATTTGAATAAAATTTCCCCCTAAATCTAGTACTGTAAGTACTAAATTCTATATGGTCGTTTTTTATGGCAAAGAATTCAAAAAATCATTCGATGAGAGTTTTACCAATAAAAACAAATCTTTTAAGGACGTATTAATAATAATTTCAGGTGTAATGTTTGGCACTTGCTTATATCGGAACGCGAACCGATAGTCTCCTCCCTTCACTGCAAACGTTTGCAGTTAGCTGCCATACTGGTAACATGACTAAGATGCTATCAACAATACCTTATCCCCAAATTTCATGCCAAATACCAACTGAACCGGCTGATTGATAGTTAGCTTTAGCATACTCCGTAACAGTCTTTCCCAATTTATTAGATGGAATGTCTATTTTGAATCCCCTAACATCTGAAATTTTTTGTGTCAAACTCGAATCGACCAAGCATATTATTTTTATTATCTCGGGGGAGTCTACCACCAAGCCCATAATCTAAAACAAGCAGCTCTTGACCGCCATTTTCGCATCTGCACTCTAACGTCGGTACTAACAACCATTAGCGTAATCTGCAATAATTTTGTATCGTCTCGTCATAGCTAAAAGCAACTAAGTAGACTTTATCATCACCCTTCTTACGAAAGGTGACACGGAAACCATCTCCAAAGAGAAAATGTATTGGATAATTCCATCCTTTAAATTAAGTCGTTGATTATTATCATTTCCGTTTTGTATTGACTCGTTATGAGGCCTATTTTATGATAGAAGGAAGGAGATGACAGGACAAAATGTCCAATCATAATTTTCTGTATTCATGCCAGAAATAACAACTAACAATAGTGAACATTGCCGGCAGTTTCGCCAAGATGGGTATGTAGTAGTCAGAGGTCTAATCAGCCGAGATGAAGTGACAACTTGGAAAAATACTTTTCACCAGTTGATCCAGAAAGTTGAGCCGATTCGTCGCCCGGCCAAACATGGTTTGGGTAAACAAACTGTGCTGGATAACTTAGTCGAACACGCGCCCGCAGTTATGTTGCCAGTAGTGGCAAACTCCTCTATTTTAAACCTTCTGGAAATTTTGATGGGGCCCTTTATACAACTGGAGAGCCTGCGAATCAATCTAACCGAACCAGCCACAGCAAATCAAATACAGATCGAAACTCGAGAGTGGCATCGTGATATGTGGGCTGTATCGGCAGGTCGAACTAAGTCCTATCTCCCACCCAATGCTTGCAATGTCCTAACTTATTTTCAAGATATGAACGACGCAATAGGCCCACTGAGAGTTTTACCAACCTCACATCGAAACTTCAATCTAGTGGCAGAGCAATTTCATGCTCAAAATAAAGAACGGCTGATTTATCCTTGCGTTGGCGATGTTGTAATAATTCATTCTGCATTGATTCATGCCGCTTCACCCAACGTTAGCCTCGAACCCCGCTACTTTCTCAGTCGGTTCTACAACAAAAGTTACCTACCTCATCGGGATCATCACACTGGTCCCAATACAAAAAAAATTATTCAGACGGCTCAAATTAACAATGATCGTCGCTTGATGCGTCTGTTTGGTATTGATGATTTGATCTTTGCTCGTCAAGTCGATGCCACCATTTCTGAAACCGAATTGTGGCATCGATGGATCGAAGAAGACCGCGAATTCCTTAAAAATACTAATTAATCATATGAGTACGAACCAGCAGGCAAAACGGTCACTCAAATACCTATTAAGCGGAATATTACTACTTGTTCATTTGTTGCCTGTCTGGATGGTCACATATTTTCCAAGTCAGGATGGTCCCAGCCATATCTATAATGCGCAAGTATTCAAAACGTATCACAATCATCATAATTTTCGTATTCGGGATGTTTACCAGTTGAATTGGAGTCCTTTTCCCAACTGGAGTGGACATCTACTGATGACTTTACTAATGTATGTTTTTCCACCATTGATTTGTGAGAAGATCATTTTGAGTTTGTGTGTACTTGGTGTACCACTATCCCTATTCTATTTTCTGCGCTCAATCGACAAGCAAAAAACGATTTTTGCGCTGGTCGGCGTGATCTACTCGTACCATTATTTGCTGATGATGGGTTTTTATAACTTCTCACTCAGTATACCTATTTTTTTCTATACGCTTGGATATTGGTGGCAACATTGCTCCAATTTGACCTTCAAACGATTGTTAATCTTTTACATATTGCTGATACTGACATATTTCAGTCATTTTCAGTCTTTTTTATTACTCGTAATTTCTGTTTCAGTCCTAGCAAGTTTGCGATTTATGCTGTGGCCCAAACAGGGATTAGTACTCTTTTTCGAACGATTATTAATTTTATTCCGTTTTATTTTCTATATGTTGCCGCCTTATGTGGTGGCACTGACCTATTACTTGAGCAAAACAAGTGGCTACGGTAGGAACCATCGCCAATTGGCTTGGCTCAACGAGTACTTTTTTAATTTGAAATCGTTGGTATATTTTCGAGAAGATCATATTTGGATTGGTCGACTACTCTTCAGCCTGCTATTTTTCTTATTTATTCTTACCTTATGGCAAAGAATAAAAATTATTATCAAACAGTTTTTAGAGAAGTCAAGGTTTGAATTACAACCAACCGACTCATTTTTTGTCATATTTTCTCTACTTACTGTTATCTACTACATTTCACCCAATAACATCCAATCAGGTGGCGGCTGGATTAACGATCGTGTTCATATTTATCTTGTTCTAATGGTACTGCCATTTCTAACTATTAATTTTCATCGTTATTTAAGAGTTATTGTAGTGATCATTTTAGTAAGTCTTTCTTTATGGCACCTATTCTATACTGCTCACGACAACTTTTTTTTAGACCGAGAGATTGCCGAAATGACAAAAAGCGTGAGCTTAATTGAAAAAAATAAGACGGTTGTACTTTATCTAGATCGGCCAGGTCAAAAGTTTTCAGAATCATTAGGAGAAATTGACTATGTCAAGCCATTTCTCCATGTAGGTAGCTATTATTGTTTGAATAATCAAGTGGCATTACTGAGAAACTACGAGGCGACATTCGATTATTTTCCTGTCAATTATCGTTATCAGATGGATAATCGACCGTACTCTGGCCCAAAAACCTCATATCCCCGGCTGGCTGACTATGTTTTGGCTTGGCGGATGACTAAAGCCGGAATTGATAACTTAGAGCAAACGGTACTTGGTGAATCTTATCATTCGCTTCATATTGCTCCACGTTATATTCTGTATCGTCTAAATGAGCCTGAATCTAATGTCCATTGGTGGTGGAGTAATCAATCAGAAAATAGTTCATTAGTCTTTGATTTTCAACCAGATCGAGGGCCCCCTCTTGCTGATTCGGTTGTAATTTCTCCAACTAGCCGTTACGAAAATCATGAAAACTGTTATGGCTGGATTACGGAAGGCAAACTGACCGGAAGTCTCAGTGGCAATAATTTTTCAACTTCCTTGCTAGCAGATGCTATTTCTGGAACTACTGAGACAGATGGCGTGTTCAAAGTAGCTCTTCCAAATGGTGAGTATCGTGTAACTAACTTTTTCCAGACTGATATACAACCAGTCGGCTTGATTGCCAATGGTATTCACCAAAAAAAGCAGGTCAGGGTTGACAATGGAATTTTTGAACAGAATTACAATATAACAATTACCGAACAACAACTAATCCAAATTATATATTCGAAAGGAAAAAATTGGAGTTGGTACGGCTGCTATATCCAGCCTATAGAACAACTACCACACTCCTAAAGGAAGGATGATGAAAAAACCTAATATTCTACTGTTAGTTACCGATCAGCAAAGGGGAGATTGTTTGGGGGTAGACGGACATCCTGTTTTGCAAACCCCCTACTTGGATCAAGTTGCTAGTCATGGCGTACGATTTCGCAGAGGGTATAGCGCTTGCCCTGTCTGTGTACCCGCACGGCGCACATTAATGACTGGTCAGAAGGCCAGTTCACACGGTGTTTTAATGAACCACAACGCTCCATTATCTGGCCCAACATTACCCGAAGAACTCGCTAAAGCTGGTTATCAAACTCATTTGGTGGGCAAATTACACCTTAGTCCACCACGTAAGTTGTACGGTTTTTGCTCATCTGATTGGGCTGATAGCCCGAGGCCACATCCGGTCTTTGACGATTATGAACGATTTCTAATTCAAAATGGAATCAATCAGCCAAGATCCGGGCTAGCTCATGGGGCCAGCCAAAATGGATATACAGCTCGACCTTTTCATCTAGAAGAAAGGTTTCACTTTACTAACTGGTGTGCCGACCGGGCCATAAATTTTCTAGAACGCCGTGATCCAACGACACCGTTTTTTTTGAAAGTTAGCTTTCATCAACCGCACCAACCATTGACTCCACCCGCGGCCTACTTCGACCGATACATACAAATGGATTTACCCAAACCCGTAGTTGGTAGTTGGGCCAAAATTTTTGACCGACCACAAAAGGGTTTACCGGTTAATGCTTGGCGTGTATTTTTAGATGATACAGTCCAGAAGCAAATGCAAGCTGGATATTACGGTTGTGTTAATCATATTGATGACCAAATTGGACGAATTTTGGAGATTCTGCCCAAAGATACAGTGATTATCTTCATTTCGGATCACGGAGAGATGTTAGGCGACCATCAGTGGATTCGCAAGAGAAATGCTTTCGAAGCTTCCGCTCGTGTACCATTTTTCATGCAGTTTCCTCAGAGATTTGAATTGCCGCAAGAACAGGTTCTAAATCACCCAGTGGAATTGATGGATATCATGCCGACTTGTTTGGATTTGGCGGGGGTTGAGATTCCCGAAAAAGTCGATGGCTCAAGCCTACTTAACATTATTCAGAACCCAACCTCTAATTGGCGCGAATACGTACATGGCGAATGCGCCCAAGTACCGACCATCAATAGTGGTCAACAATATTTAACTGATGGTCAAACCAAATATATTTGGTATCCTGGCACTGGTGAGGAACATTATTTTGATCTAATTAATGATCCCAATGAAACAATAAACCTAGCGGCTGATTCGTCTTGCCAAGATCAAATAAAACGTTGGCGGTCTACTCTGATCAACGAACTTCTCAATAGACCAGAAGGTTTTACAGACGGATATGAGTTACAAATTTTGGGGCAACCAGCACCAAATTGTTTTCCACATCTGAAAACAACAGAAATGTCTCTCTGAAGAGTGTTGTATTTTGTAACCGGATGAAATTTAACTTTTCTTTCGCTAAATCCAGTTTCCATTTTGATCCTTTCGAACCATCAATTTCTCATCGTATCCGGAGTAAGCACTTGACTCCTCCAGGCTGATGCCAAGTAAGGTTCTCATTTCCGCTGTATTGGCGTTAGGAAAACGCCTATCAGTTGGTTCTGGCATCCAAGACTCAAATCGCTTCATCCAATAATGGCCGTAGGTAGGAAAAATAGCACGCCGTGGTTGATCGGAAACATTACCACCTCCCTTATGCCATAAGGCACAGTCGAAAATCACCGCACTACCTGCTGAAATTGTCAAGCATAATTGGTTCGGCAACCGATCGCTATTTTGAGGAGGAATTCTACCAAAACGGTGTGATCTGGGAAGCACATACAATGGTCCATTATTTGGATCCAAGTCATCTAAATAAATACCGACATTGAGCATTAATGACCGATCACAATTAAAAAAAAAGTCGGCATGCCACGTTTGGTCGCCATGGCCAGGTTCTCGATTGATACCGTCGAATTGGAGTAGTTGGGGAGGAGAATTCAGAATAGAGGCAATAGCCGAATATAACTCTGGATGGCTAGCTATCTGCAAAAAAGAATCATCTAAATCAAGCAGATTACGATAGCTTTCTAAACCATCGAAAGCATCACGTGTTTGCTCTAAAAGTTCCCTGCTCAGTAAATTGTCAATAACATGATATCCGTTTTGCTCAAATTCTTTTATTTTTTCTGTATTTAACATAGTTACCTACTTCATGCTTGGCTCAATTCCCTCAACTAAAAAAGAACGAGATATTGAAGCTTTTTTCCTAATTTTGGCGATTGTCTGGTACTCTTCCGAATTCTTCCATTCTTCGTACTTTTTCTGGTTGGGAAATTCTATGATAACAAGTCGACCTTGGGGCTTCCAGCTTTTACTCTCACCAGTAACTCTACCAGCTCTAACCAGATACTGGCCACCATGCTTGGCGATGGTCGCCGGTACTTGGTCAATGTATTTTTGATACGCTTCTGGATTCTGTACTGTGATATCAGCCACAATATAAACCTTCATATTTCACTCCCTGTTCTATACCACCGATTCGATATAATTACTTACCATTGACTGATTAAAGATTGTAACCAATCAATGTGATTAATGATTTGATTTTGCCTGACAAGGGCATCGCATCTAGACTCTAGAATGGTTTTCAAGGCATCCTTCCAATGTTGTTGTTCTCGCTGCAATTTGTAGCGGAGTAATGGATCCCGACTTTGCCACAAAATAGGACCAACGTAAATTAAACCTTCACGTCCTAGTTCCGATGATTGATAAGCAGATAGGGCCTTTCCTCGCTCAGCAACTAAAATAGTGTGAATTTTAGACAAACGACGGGACTGTCCTGCAACTATCCGTTCATCTATTAGTCCCCATCCATTGAATATCAACCATTGACGTAACTGTTCAGGCTTTGCTATCGGTTGTAATATTAAGCGACTAGTTTGGTTTAACTTAATCCTAGCTGGCTCTAGAATCTTTATAATTGTAGAAGCACTCAGGCCAGCCAAGCAGACAACTTCCATTTCATCAGCTTGAACTGGTTGTAGTCCATCGCCTGAACGAACATCTATATTGATTGGTTGAAAGTTTGCAGAATTAATTAACTGCTTGACATGATAGAGCGGATCAGTGTTACGTTCCACTGCAATTACATGGTTAGCAATCCCAGTTTGACGGAGATAAAGAGCAAGCTTCCCATGACCCGAACCGACGTCAACTACCTTTGACCCTCTAGGACAAAATTGGGCAATCGCAATTAGTCGGTTAGACATGGGGATTAAACGTACTATCCGTTCTTCAGACACCAAATTATCCCTAAAATCTAATATTTTATAGAATCTATAAGCTACCCTTCGTTGAAAGAACACCACTCAGCCGATGATCAATCGAAGTGGCAAGGTCTAGCCCTTTGGCTACTGCTTTAAATATTCCTTCGATAATATGATGCTGATTTCTTCCGTAAGGAACATTTATGTGTAGTGTTGTCCCACTTGAGTTAGCAAAACCATGAAAAAATTCCTCTGCTAATTCGACGTCAAATGTACCGACTTTACCTCCTATCAACGGAGTTTTGTAGTGCAGATAGGATCGTCCACAAAAATCAAGATCAACTTGAGCTAAAGACTCATACATTGGAACATTGAAACTACCAAATCTGCGTATACCCGACTTGTCTCCTGCGGCTTGCTGAAACGCTAATCCCAAACAAATTCCGACATCTTCGACCGTGTGATGGGCGTCGATATGTAGATCGCCTTCAGCAGTAACTTCCAAATCAAAAAATCCGTGTTTTGCTAATAGTTCTAGCATATGGTCTAAGAACCCAACTCCTGTCTGTATAGATGAACGCCCGGTCCCATCCAGATTAAGGGTAAGTTTTATTTTTGTTTCGTTGGTATTTCTTTCGATATGTGTGGTACGTGACAAAATGGTTGTCCTTATATCATTTTTTAATCATTAGATAATATTACACTGTTTGCAGATCGACAGACTTTCTCACTTTGCTTGCTCGCCTGACTCCTTCTATAATAGCAAGGTTTTGTCGGGCTTTTTGACCAGTAATAGGTAGGTTTCTCCCGTTAGCTAAAGCTTGAATAGTCTCTACAAAATAGCCAGCGTGTCCCTCAAATTTTTTTGCGGATTCGGTCATGTAGGATAAATCGGGGACTTTAATCTGTTCCCACTGATGATTGGAACGATGAAAACGCTGCAGAGATTGCCCCCGGGAAACGATTCTTAAACCATCACCTTGAGTATGCACTTCACACATATTGGTTGCATCACCCGCCCCACTACCTGCCCCCCAGGAAGACATCACTGTCGAAACGGCACCGTTTTGATGCTCCAATAATAGTAAGGCAACATCATCAACATCAAAATCAAAAAAAGCAGTTTTGATGCGACCTTCCACATACCGAACAGGACTTCCTATCATATTTTCTAACAGATAAATTTCGTGGTAACAAGTATCAGCCAAACAGCCGCCGCCAGCTGATTGCAGGTTTCTCCAAAATACTGTATCCGCTGCACTAGCCGACTTGGCAAATAGAGATTTTGATCGACCAAATACTCGATTCTCAAAATCTTCTTCCAGTAATTTCATTGCATGACTAGAAGTTGCCGAAAATAGAAAATTATGTACTACACTGTATGGAAGTCCATTTTTTTTAGCTATATCCAAAATTCGATCTGCATCATCTAGATTGGTCGCCATTGGCTTTTCAGATATTACGGCAATTTGAGCTGACAAGGACTCAATTGTTTGTTGCGCATGAAGATGATGGGGGGTAGCTATGACGACCAAATCCAAATCTTCGCTGGATAGCATCTGTCGGTAATCAGTATAATGACGCTCAGTTGGCAAACCAATTTGATTACCTATAGTACTTAGGTTGGATAGTATAGGATCGGCCAAAGCTGAAATTTGGACTAATCCCATTTGTGTGAGTATTCCGAGTGCTGGCAGATGAGCTTGCTGTACGATACCACCACAACCAACCAAGCCAATTCGGATAGGTACTTTGATAGGTAAATACATTGACATACTCGTTTTCCTTAGCTATTGGCTTGCAAATTTTTACAGATTAGGATAGATTGAACGCATACTAAATTGAACGCATACTAAAGAGCGCTGGTTATCATACCGTATTGCCAGTAGATTGCAAGATCAAAAATTTAGCAATCTACGGCCACTATTCCACGGAGACAAACTGCATGACAAAACCGAACATACTTGTTATTTTAACCGATGATCAAGGTTGGGGTGATTTGAGTGTTCATGGTAACACTAATTTGCAAACACCAAACGTTGATTCATTAGCTAGGGACGGAGCCATATTCGACCGATTTTATGTTTGTCCAGTTTGTGCACCCACCAGAGCTGAATTTCTGACAGGGCGCTATCATCTACGAGCAGGTGTTCACGGAGTGAGTACAGGAAAAGAACGACTGAATCTTGACGAAATTACGATTGCTGATACTTTTAAGGCCGCCGGCTACTCTACCGCTGCCTTTGGTAAATGGCACAATGGTACACAACATCCTTACCATCCGAATGCTCGTGGTTTTGATGAATTTTTCGGTTTTTGTTCTGGTCACTGGGGAGAATATTTTGATGCAGAGGTTGAACACAATGGCAAATTTACCACTGGGCAAGGCTACCTGCCTAACGAAATCACTGACAGAGCAATCGACTTTATGGCTACTCAAAATCAACTTGATCAGCCTTTTTTTTGCTATCTAGCTTTTAATATTCCCCATACCCCATTTCAGGTGCCAGATCAATTCTATGAAAAATTTCGAGATCAGGCGATTGATATGAAGGCCACTAACCCTGATCAGGAAAATATTGATAGAACACGGTCAGCACTGGCGCTATGTGAAAATATTGATTGGAATGTAGGACGACTACTCAAGCAACTTGATGAATTTGGCATTGCTAATGACACCATTGTTTTTTACTTTGGAGATAACGGACCCAATGGAGCTAGATGGAATGGTGGTATGAAAGGAGTCAAAGGATCGACTGATGAGGGAGGAATTCGTGTGCCAGGGCTGATGCGCTGGCCTAACCAAATCCCTTCAGGAACAACGATTCAGCAAATAGCCGCAGGTATTGATCTTTTACCGACTTTAGCTGACTTAGCTAACATTGATCTGATTAGCCGTCAATCTCTAGATGGTCGAAGTTTAAAGCCACTACTTTTCGGACAAGACATTGATTGGCAAGATCGGCTCATTTTCACACATCAGAGAGGGCTGATCAGTGTTCGAAATCAACAGTTTCGCCTAGCACACGATGGTCAACTGTATGATATGACTGACGATCCTGGTCAAATTACCGATGTTTCAAATTCATTTCCGACCATCAAAGATGAATTAGCTCAGGCAGTTACACAATGGCGATTAGATCTTTTGCCAGTACACGACGATCGACCGTTCACAGTTGGTTATTGGTCATCAACACCATTACCAGCAAGAGACGGCATACCACATGGCAATATTCAACGAAGTGCCAACGCACCAAACTGCTCATATTTCTCCAACTGGACTTCTGTTGAAGATGCCATGACCTGGGACATTGAGGTCAATACGAGTGGTAGTTATGAAGCTTTAGTTTATTACACTTGTTCAGAAGATGATGTTGGATCAACAATAGAATTGATTTTCGAAAAGCAAACTTTACAAGGCAAAGTAATAATAGCTCACGATCCTCCTTTGGTCGGTGAACAAAATGACCGTTACCCACGTCGTGGTGAGTCTTATGTCAAAGTTTTTAAGCCTTTGCTGCTGGGGACAATACAACTTTCAGCCAACCGTGGTAAGCTAACGCTTCGAGCCATCGAAGTTGCTGGCCATCAAGTAATGGACTTGCGTCGGGTCGTATTAAAGAAACTGGAAAGATAAGATTTGAGATTGAGTGTCTCGCATCCGAATAGATCAAAATTAACAGTCATACCCTATAAAAAACAGCAATAGGCCGAATACGGGATCTATAACCTCAAATTGCTGTTAATTGACTAACTTGGCGATACAGATAGTTTAGTCATTTCTGCCTAAACGAAGGTTATATTGGCTAGTCAGATGTCGATTTGGACAGCGTTTTCATAGCGTCTTTGTAAATTTGGGTATAGAACCGATCCCGAGGGACACAACCAGAAGGAAACTGATGTAGTGGGTGATCTTTCGCCCGCATTAAAGCGGTACAGTAGCTAACAGCAACGCAGGATTTTTTCCTATCCATTTGTCCCGATTCTATCAAGTCTTTTACATAGTCCGGATAAGCCATAGCACCACGTCCAACTGCTACAAAAGTCACTTTTCCATCTTGGGCGTTCGCTTCACCCGCATTGACAACATAGTTCTGTAGCCAACTATACCCCGTACCAACGATTGGTAGGTCAGGACAAGATCTTTGAATTTGAGCTGTCAATCGGAAGTGTCGATCAACACCGACCAGTGGGTGTTCCGGTGTTTCATATCCGTCTATAGGTGGTCTCTCAAATGGACGGCCGATATGTGGATTGTAGTAGGGACTACCCATTGACACATTGACCAATCCAACCCCCCATTCTTTCATCAACCCAATAAGTTTGATTGGTTCTGTGAGATCGGGATTAGGTGGTTTTTTTTCATCAACACCAAATCCGTAAGGGTAAGGTGATGGGATTTCTCGTGGTATGCCGACATTAGTCTTTTCATTAGGCATGTAGGCCACGCCATCATATACATTAAGTCGACTAGCTAAAATCAATTTAGAACCAACTTCTACTCGGATTTTGCCAATTATATTACGAATGAAACGAGTCCGATTTTCAAAGCTCCCGCCATACTTGCCAGGACGGGTTTTAGCCGCCAAAAGTTCGTTCAAAAGATACGTATGGCATTGTTTAAGGTCGATGAAATCAAAACCGATTCGGTAAGCCAATTTGGCTACCTCCACGTAACGATCTTCCAACCGCTCTAATTCGTCATCTGATAATACAGGATAATCTTTGGGAATCGGGGTCTTTTTCTTTTTGTCGATTAAGGTTACTTTATCGACTACTGGATGTCGGAAAGCGATCAACGGTTTTTTGTAGCTGTACCGACCGGAATGAGTCAGTTGTAACCCCACGAAAATGTCTTCGTTAGCCCCGAATACTTCACGGTGCCGATCCCGGGTCATTGTCAGCATCTTCCCGATTGCATCAGCAGTACGGTCATTTATCTCCAACTGCCGGCTAATAGCTTTGGTTTCTGGCAAAATGGACGTTGCCTCTCCCCAAATTAGCTTAGCACCACCAGCGCCGAAACGTAACCAACGACGGATGGTTAGTTCGCTAGGTTTCCCATCTAAGGTACAGTCACAACCTTCCATTGGATGAATGCCGAAAGCGTTGCCGACGATTTTATGTCCAACTTGAACTGGCCGAAGTAACTGATCTACCCGATCAGCCAAACGAATGCTCAAACCTAAATCTTCAACCTCGCGGCGTAGGTCATCAAGACTGCGATAACGAAAATTCTTTTTTTTAACCGCCATACAGTTTGGGGTTTATAATCCTAAGTCAGTTCTAACTTCATCAACGTCAATAGCACATCGAAAACCAATGCCAGGTGAACGAGTCTCTGGTGGGGCATGTAGGCGTCTGGCAGATCGGACATCAAGCTCTTTCATTCGCCATTCGTTCCACATCCCTCCTCTATGTACTCGATGTTCGATTCCACCCGTATAGGTCACTCGCCCGTCAGGTGTAAATCGACTACCTGCGCTGGTTTTTGTTGGGTTATTAACCGGGGCTTTAGAGTAGTAACCGACATCATAAAGGTCAGCTACCCATTCGGAAGCATTTCCAGCCATGTCCCAGATTCCATATGGACTAGATCCGTCATTCGGTCCTGGCCCATATAAACCGACAATAGTTGGCCGATCATAGTTTCGCTTGAAATTGAGCCGATTTTCAAGTACAGCATTACCCCAAGGATAAACCTGTACGCACTTAACAGCATTTCGGAAAACAGATTCATCCCATTCGGTCTCATCTTTAGGCACATTTAGTTCAACGGCCCGTTCCCAATCCCAACAGGCGGCTTTTTCCCATTCTGCTTCTGTCGGTAGTCGCTTACCTATCCATCGTGTATAGTTACTTGCATCGTCCCAAGAAATACCAACAATTGGCTGCCGAGGGTGATTAAATTTTGGATCCCGCCAAAAACGTGGACTCGTACCACCTTGATCTTTCAGGTATTTGTTATAATCCTGATTGGTCACTTCATGTCGATCAATATAAAAATCGCGAACAGAAACTTTATGCTGAGGCATCTCATCCCAAAAATTCATAGAATATCCGCTGGCGATTCGGTCTGACATAGACTTTGATGTTCCCATTAAAAATGTACCGGCTGGAACTAGCACCATCTCTGCATTCTTTCGGGTTGCCACTACCCATTGACGAGTCACCTCATCTTTACGAATCAATTTAGGAAGTTGTGTTAGTATATCGCTATTTGGATCTTGACCTAAATTGTTTTGTTGTTGACCACCACAAGACATTAGGAGTACGGTAAAAATAGTGCAAAATAACCAAGTCGTATAATGGCAAATTAGATGGCTCGAAAACTGGCTGTCCATACTGGAGCCACCAACATAATTGTAAGCCTGATTGTTCATGCCTTCCTCTGATTAAGATCATCGACGGGGTTGCCTGTTGTTGCCCGTCCCTTTGAGTTCGTGCTATTATAGCAGATCGCTTAAATCATTGCATTAACTAAATAGTTTTACCATCAAAAACCAAGAGCGGGTGGATGCCTGTCAAAAATTTAGATCTGAAAATCGCCTTAAAAAGCGAATTAAGATATAAAATTGAGCAAAAATACCAAGTTATAGAGCAAGAAATTATAGTTCCGTCTGGCAACTTAAAAATGATGGTAATTAAGGACCCAAGCCAATTATTGGAGAATTTCAAAACAAACCGGATTTCCACTTTCCCTTATTGGGCAACGATTTGGCAATCAAGTGTTGGTTTAGCCTACCACTTGTCAACTAACAACAATCTGAGAGGATTGCCGGTACTGGACCTCGGATGTGGCATGGGTCTTGCTGGGATACATGCTTGTCAGCAGGGAGCTAAGCTCTTTTTTGCTGATTGGGTAGCAGAAGCACTTTTATTTGCTCAATACAACACATTGAGAAACGGTTACGACGGGGATTACGTTCAAATGGATTGGTCTTCTTCTTGCTTTTCACCGAAAAAATTCGCGGCTATTCTGGCTGCGGATATTCTGTATGAAAAGGGAAACTGGCAAACTGTTTTGTCTTTTATTAAATCACATCTGATAGCTGGTGGACGGGCATTTTTTTCCGAACCCAGTCGGACTAATGCGAAGAACTTTCCCTCTTACTTGAGAAGCGCAGGTTTCCGCGCATTTCGTTACCACTACTCAATTAACTTCGAAGGCCGAATGACAAAAGTTTGGATCTACGAAGCCCAATATGATGTTTGAAATAATTTTATCAGTCTGGAGGAAACAAATGACCTCACACTTACGGTTTTTATGGACACAAACAACAAAATGGAAAATAGGTAGGTTGGATATATTATTCTGCTTATTTGGATTGTTGTTGATGTGGACTGGCTGTGGTGGTAGTAGTGTAAGCAACATTGTTAGTAGTGAGGAGAAAGAAATTAGTGGTGGATTAAATGTGAAAATTGAGACCGATCACACTACTATTTCGCCTGGTGAGACTATCGACCTATCAGTTTCCTTTGATCCACCCGCCAATACACAAGTACGGATTGCTTGGATCAATGTTACTGGATACGGAGAACTGGGAGAAAAAGACCATCTACCCAATATTTCATGGAAAGCCCCTAAGGACCTTAATTCACTGGAAAGCATTGAAGTTATTCATGTTGTTGTGACCGGTGTTAACCGAGCTGTTTCTGAAGATGGTTTGGATGCTAGGACGCAAATTTTAACCGAAACTAAGACAGTTTTATTGACCGTTACTGGAGTTTAAATGATAGCTGTTTGCTATTTTTATTAATCAATAAGGTGAAACATGCACCAACTTGATCTATTTTTTACACTATTGAGCTCTCGTTCATGGAAGTATTGGTCATATCTGGTTTACGCTATTATTTTTTTGAGCGGAGGGCAGGTTCATGGTCGAGGCGTTTGGTATCGAGTGCGCAGTGGGGACACTATTAGTCATATTGCTCAAAAGTATCGGGTACCTCAAGAATCAATCATTAATGCTAATCGAATCCGTAATGATAGACGGCTTTATATTGACAAAAAGATATTTATTCCCAATGCTAATCCCATCCTAAGAACTAACGGCCTCTGGTATCAAGTCAAACAGGGAGATACCGTATCTGAAATTGCAGTCAACCACAAAACAACGGTAGGGAAACTGGTCCTGGCCAACAATTTAGAATCTGCTGATCATCTACCAGCCGGACAAAAAATCCTGATTCCAGATCACTTCAGCCTTGACTTTCGAAAACCAATGAAAATTCCTTTGGTAGTAACTTCAAAGTATGGCTATCGAAATCATCCTATTTCTCGACTGCGTAAATTCCATCATGGAATTGACTTGAGAGCTCGAAAAGGGACTCGAACTTACGCTTGCAAGGATGGAAAAGTAGTAAGAGCTGGTTGGGATCCAGGCTATGGCAATATTGTAGTGGTTGAACACTCAGGTGGTTATAAAACTGCTTATGGGCATCTGTCAATTATTTACGTAAAAGTTGGTCAAAAAGTTAAAAAAGGACGAGTTTTAGCACTGACAGGGAATAGTGGCTATTCAACGGCTCCACATCTACATTTTGAAATTCGACATCAAAACAAAAGTATTGACCCGCGTCGCTATATTAAGATTGGCTCCTAGTTAGACTTGCAGAGAATTGAAATGAGATCAAACAACGTTGCAAACCGGTTGAAGAATTGGTTTATTATTCTTGTTGTTTGTTGGACCGCTAAATTCGGTGGTGCACTAGCTGAAGTGTCTCTAGATGCTCGCTCAATTGGGTTGGGTGGACAATTATCAAGTGGCTCCTACGGAGCTGCAGGTCTATTTCATAATCCTGCTACCATTTCTGATCTAAACCGATCAGATTTCAGTTATGATTTCTCTCAAACAGCGATCGCACTTACCTACCCCATTCAAATTCGGGGGCAAAAACCGTTTTATCTTGGTACGGTAGGAATCGGACTGACGGACCTATTGGCTTACGATCGTTTTTTCTCTTCTAGTCTGCAAAATCCGATTGGTATGCAAATGTGGGGCGACAATCAGCTGGTTCTGACTATAGCTCGATCTATGGGGGAAAAAGTTGACATTGGTGCCAATTTTAGTTTTCGTCAACACCTTTATCTAACGACAGATCGATCTATTGAACGTTCCTTCGTCTATCCTTACGATATTGGATTGATCTTGCATCCTAGCTCGAGAGTGTCGATCGGATTAGCTTACCATCATCTCGATCTGAACTCTGTGTACGATAACCCAAATATTCAGGAACGTCGATTGATTGCTACTCAATCGACATTAAGACTCGGTCAATCCGCTGATCGAAGTAGCAATCTACAGATTGATACCTTGTGGCACATACGTCAACCTAATGATGGGCTACAAATGCGTCTTCGAAGCGGTTTAGATATTCGTACTAGTGTTGTTAACGATTGGCGATGGCGGGCAGGCGGAGAAATTGGCCAATATGGATTATGGCTCAGAAGTGGATTTGCGCTACAATTGATAGGGACGCCTGCAACACCTCAGCCTCGTTTCAGTTGGCGAATCGGTGCCTCAATCGAACGATTCGATACTGCACTACATTATGCTTATAAACATAACGATACCGACTACAAGCATCACCTGTCGCTCAATTTTGCAATAGGTCAATTAATACTCCGAAATATTATTACTCAGACAGGAAGACAAACAAAAAACAGTCTATTTCAAGAGCCACAAACCGAACAATCACTACCTAAAAGTAGCAAAAAAAATAATGTTCAGAACCAAAAAACAAAAAATATTTCATTGGCCACATCTGCAACAACAAAGATTGCAGCCAAGTACCAGTTACCAGTGGAATATCTGGTCGCCTTGGTCAAAACAGAGTCCAGCTTCATACCAAATGCCATTTCAGCAAGTGGGGCGGTCGGTTTAGGGCAGTTGATGGCGCCTACAGCAAGAGATCTAGGATTACAGGTTCCTGATTACAATGATTCGATCTCCCCAAATGTCGATCCTCAAATAGACCAAAGGTTTAATGCTAGAAAAAACTTGGAAGCCAGTGCTAAATATTTACAACAAATGCTAAATCGATACAACGGAAATTACGCCTTGGCATTGGCCGCTTACAATGCTGGGCCTGGACGAGTTAAGAGTCATATTCATCTGATTCGTGAAACCGAGCTTTACGGCGGAAAAGTGTTGAATGCCTATTATCAATACCAAGCTAACCCCAGCTTGAAATTTACAGATCTTAATAAGCTAGATAAATTGCTACGCTAAATTGGGCATACTATTTGACGTCGCAATCGAAATTCATTCTTTCGATATTAGAAATACAGAATTACTATCCTTGTTGTTCTGCTAGGGGTTAAATGGTTGAAAAATATTTAGTACGTGGACTTAATCAATCCCCAGTTGGTGGAAAGTTTGTCTTTCGACTCCATGCCTAATACCAAAGCCAAGCCGTTGTTCATGACTAACTCAATCTGCTTTTTCGTTAGAGCCGTACTGAAAATGGCAACTTCATCAAATGAACCATGCATGAAGGCATGATGCGCTAAAAAATTGCCCATTACTACTTCCTGTACCTCACCATCGGTGAGCATAGGGTTCGCAGCTCCGTTCTTGCCATTTAATTTACCATCGACATAAATCTTGTGATCCTGAACGTCTTTGGCACCTTTAGGAAAAACGACAGCATGATGATGCCATTTCCCATCGCAAACGTCGTCCCCTCCCCAATTGTTACCACCGGCATTTTCTACGCGAAGCCAGCATATTGCTCCAGCGACGTGAGCTCTTACATAATACTTCCTGGTCTGTTCGGCCACTCCCCATTTAACCCAAGAATGTTCGCGGGCGCTAGCACTCTTAAACCAATACAAAACTGTGCGTGGATTTTTTCCACCAATACCATGATAGCCCTTGACTACTAAATTATCGTCTTTGCCATCGTAAATCAAGCCTTGGCCAAATTTCCCTGGACCGTACTTGACTCCACCTTCTAAAGTCCCGTTTCTTTTATTGGGAGATGCATCCCTTGCTAATTTACCTTTCCCCTCTTCAAATAAATAAGAAATTTCTACTGTTTCCAAATCAATGACTGCCGAAAAGTTAAACCTGAAAGGCAGTAAAAGCATACTAACAATCATTAGCTGACAAACGTTTTTTTCATACGTTTTACCCGTCATTATAATTAACTTCCACTGTTAGATCGACGAATACATTAACGGAATTTCATTTTCAATGCACAATAACTTTGCCAAATCAACTCACTATTTTCGAACTTTGGAGTATTTTTTAAACGACGCAAACCATTGAAAATAATAGAAATAATCATATGATGTTAATTCTTCTGAAATAAGCAAGTGGGCCTCATATTTATTCTTATTCGGTATACCTAATAGGATATTAGATAAGTTCTCTCATTTATTCCCACATGTCCATCCCTAATAATTTTCGTCCTAGGTCCGTCAATTCAGCTGTTTGACAATTGTGGTGTTCCCAATGTCTAGAATCCCCAGGCCAACCAGATGTTGGTCGACGTTGGCGCCAAGACTCAATACGGTCATTCCGTCTTTGTTTCAACAAAGGAATATTTTCCTGTTCAGGGTCAATCGGGGACATGGTAATGTACTGCGCTAACCGGGGTTGTGTCGCTGTATTATGACCATTACCGTGAGCCAATAAACGATGCCAAATTAGTAAATCACCAGCTTGTCCTGCAATTGATTTCACCTCCAATCCATCTAGATCAGGAGCCTTTGGATTACGATCATCTGGCTGATTCTTGACCCACTCGTAGAATGTACGATGAAATCTAGGAACACACTGAAATCCACCTTGATTTTCTGCCGTATCAGTTAAATAAAGAACTCCCTGCACACCAAATGGAATTGGCTGCTGAGAAGTATCGACATCCCAGTGTATCATTCCACGATTATTCCATTCTGGATTTTGTGGACGAGTAGGTGGTTTCATGTTGGTACGGTCTAATGAAACCCAGAGTTTTTCGGTTTGCCAAATCTGGGCAAAAGCTTGATGAATACGTGGATATTGGCGGTTGTCCCAGAGCGACTGATGTTGGTAAATTTCTACCATACCAGCTTGAGAAATAGGTGAGTCAGGATATTCTGAACTACGTGGCGGTTGCGTATACCAATTTTCTTGATCACTAGGATCAATTTCCAAGAAAGACCAGATCGCTTCGACTACTGCAGCCAGGTTTTTTTCTGGAACAGCGTTTTTTACCACCACATACCCATTTTCTTCCCAAAAAAGTAGTTGTTCTGCACTAAGTACATTGCCTTTACACATGAATAAATCTGTCCTTAAAATAGCGATTGCGGCGATTCTAAGCTGTTTTTTCTATCAAGTCAACGTTATGTTTTCTAAATTTGCTCCCTTGTATAATTCTTTCTATTGTAATAGGATGTTGGGTCCGGACTTGTACGGGTTATTTTTTATCAATAAAGTAATTGAATTCAGATTAAACAAAGAGTTAGGATTTGTTTTTAAAATAGAATTCTTTGTTTTTTGGCATCTCATTTTGTCAGAAGTCTTCGAAATCACACTAAAACCAGTTTTTATGTGGTCATAAAAAAAGTCCATAACTTGGTTGAACCGGAAAAAGTAACAAATCGGAGAAAGTTAGATTTAGGCTGTCGTACTTGGCTTCGTATTCTGTTGGTAGTTACATTATGGATATGACAGACTTGCAATCAAAATCTGATTTCACATCAAGTCATGAAATCACAGAGGGACATTGGAGCGCTAAGTGAATAATAAGTTAAATGCAGTAGTTGGAATAATAATTTTTGTTTTCGCGGCTGCTTTTCATTTAGGGTGTGGAAATGCCAGCGATACTCAAGATAAACGGTCCAAACTTCCTATAGATATTCCCCGTCAAGAGGTTTTTGTTCTAGACCAAATTTTTCGTTATAGTGTGGTCGATAACTTCAATCTGTGGATGCCTGGACCACCAAGTCCAACCAGACAAGGTTTGATTATGGATACTCTCTGGTATATTGATCAGGAAACAGGGGAACGAATTAATGCTTTAGCAATTGCACCTCCGATTTATAGTGAAAATTTTCGAAAAATGACTGTCAAACTGCGCCCCGGAATTTATTGGAGTGATGGTGTAGAGTTTAGTGCAGACGATTTAGTTTTTACTGTTAACAACCTCAAATCACACTTAGGTATGAACTGGTCGACAGAATTAGATTTGTTTGTTGAAACGGTCAACAAACTGGACAATTCTACCGTTGTCTTCGATTTAAAGATTCCCAACCCTCGATTTCACTACTACTTTGAGGTCAGATATAACGCGGTGTGGATGCAACCTAAGCATATCTGGCAAGATGTGGAAGATCCGATGACATTTAAGTTCAATCCATTGGTTTCTCTAGGAGCTTATGAATACGCTGAATCCGATTCTAATGGATACTGGGAATTATTTAAACGCAGAAAGGACTGGCAAAGGACTACTGCAGGAATGTTGACAGGAAAAGCGGGTCCACCTTACATTATGAGTATTTTTTATGGTAACAGTGAGCGCAAGGCTATGGCTATGGCCCGACACGAACTAGATCTTTTCATGAACGTGGACTATGAAGCTTTTCAGTCTGTTCTTCAAAAAACGCCCACGGCTCGCTCCTGGTACAAATCTTTTCCTTGGGCATACCCAAATGAGTTGACCTGCCGATATTTTGGTTTTAATTTGGGACAAGAGACCGTGTTGAAAAATAAAGATGTTCGATGGGCTTTGACTTTGGCCTTAGATATTGTAGATCTACAAACAGAATATATCGGTGGCGTGGCTCGTGTAACAGCACTTCCTCAGCCTGCCACACCAAAACTGATGAATTTGTATCATAACCCTATGGAAAGTTGGTTGAAATCGTTCCAGATTGAAATTGAAAACGGCGAGTTCTACCATCCATATGATGATACAGTCACCGAACGGATAGCCAAATGGGCTAAACAGCAAGGACACAATGTGCCTATTAATGCCAAAGAATTGAGATTAATGTTTGGTACTGGTTGGTGGAAGCATGACCCCGAAGTTGCTGAAAGGCTGTTGTTGAAAAACGGTTTCACCCGTAACTCTGATGGTAAATGGCTGAAGCCGGACGGAAAATTGTGGACGGTTGGTATGATTGTGGCTCCAGATGAAGTCGATATTTATCGATTGGCCATTGGTGCCCAAGATCAATGGTCCGACTTTGGCCTTAAGCTAGAATTGGAAACATTACAGCGTGACCCATATAGTACGCGCGAATACATGGGGGAGTTTGAATCCACCTCCAGTTGGGGAAATGCCAGTGCTGGAGATATCACAGGTGACAAATGGCAGGCTATCTTCGGCTTACACTCACGTTTTTATACCCCAGTTGGTAAATCCACCGCAGGAAATGGTAGCAATAATATTTTACGAATACAATCGGAAAATATGGACCGTATTATAGATAATCTGGATCAACTCCATCCTAAGGATCCCCGCTCGATAGAACTGGGACAATCGTTTATGAAATTGTGGCTTGAGAATATGTACTCGATTGTCACTATCAGTTTCAAGAAATTCGTCACTGTCGATGAGCACTATTGGAACGGATTTCCAACTAGTGAAAATCCGTTCACCCAACCGCTCTATTGGTTTGGCGGGGGGCGGTTTACATTACAGCATCTTACGCCTACCGATTCAACCACACCAGATCAGTAATCTGTGAATTTGTTCAAAAGTTATCTGTTGCCCCGAATTACTCAATGGGGCATTACTATTTTTATTGGCATCACTGTTACGTTTATCATCCCAAGGCTTATTCCTGGTGATCCAGTTGAAAGGACACTCAGTTCTTTAGGTAGTTTGCAGACCCTAGATCCCAGAGCAGTAGAAAGTCTAAAGGAAGTTTTGGCAGATCTATACGGTTTAGGTGGTACTCAATTCGATCAGTATATCAACTTTTGGAAGCGGCTATTTAGAGGGGATCTTGGGCCTTCGCTAAGTTCTTTTCCTACGCCAGTAATCGAAATTATTGCTAGAGGATTGCCATGGACGGTGGGATTACTGATGACTTCCACCTTAATTTCTTGGTTTTTCGGTGTGGCTCTTGGCACTTTGGCCGGTTATTCTCCGTCAAATGTAAGGTGGCAAATTATCGATAAGCTATTTATCTCAATTTACCCTATTCCGCATTACATACTAGCTTTAATTTTAGTAATGATTTTTTCTTACTATTTCCCTATTTTTCCGTTAGTGGGAGGATCTTCGGGGAAGCCCGCATTAAGTTGGGCATATATCAGCAGTATCTTTGAACATAGTCTCTTACCTGCAACTTCATTAATCGTTCTCTCGACTGCGTTTCGATTTATTATGGCTAAAGCCTTAACCACTACTGTCGTTAGTAGTGATTACGTCAGGTATGCAGAAACTGCAGGCTTGTCAAAGTGGCGGATTGTATTGTTTTACGTGACTCGAAATACTATGTTACCCCAGATAACTGATTTGGGACTTTCTCTGGGATCGGTCTTTGGTGGTGCATTAATAATCGAGATTGTTTTCAGCTATCCTGGAATTGGGTATTCTCTTTATATGGGAGTATTTCAGGCAGATTTTAATTTAATTTTAGGTATAACTATTTTTTCGATTGTTGGTATTGCTACTGCTGCTCTACTAGTTGATTTGAGTTACCCTCTTTTGGATCCAAGGGTTCGTTATAAATAGTTTCTTAACCTCGTGTAGCAGATGAAACTAATCAAAGATCTTTTTAAATTCCATTTATCATTCCGTGTTGGTATTACCATTTTGATTGGAATACTCTTAATGGTTCTACTCTCTTTTGTTTCACCTTATGACGCTAGTGATCGTCGTGTAACACCAAAAAATCTTGCACCTTCATTTGATCATCTTCTGGGAACAACCGCTTTGGGCCAGGATGTTTTTTGGTTATTAACTTTTGCCATTCGAAATTCACTTATTATTGCCGGTTTAGCAGTGTTGATTGGTAGATCTATGGCAGTTCTCATCGGTTCACTATCTGGTTATTTGGGTGGGTTTATTGATAGGGTGTTGCAGTCTATTGTTGACAGTTTTATTGTTATCCCTCGCTTACCCTTGCTAATTTTAATTTCCGTAATTGTGAAGGGTGGGCTAGACATATGGGGATTAGCTGTTCTTCTCGGATTTTTGGATATTTTTTGGCCTTCTAAGAGATATCGTTCTCAAATACTAACTTTACGTGAACGAGAATTTACCCACACAGCCGTTTTTTCGGGCATGAATACCTTCTCTATTATTTTGAAAGAACATTTTCCCTTTTTTATTCCCTTTCTGTTAGCAGATGCCGTTAGTGGATTCCTTTGGGCCATCGGAATGGAGATTACTCTGGCTATCCTCGGCTTATGTGACCTTACTAGGCCTACTATTGGAACTATGATTTATTGGGGCAACTACTATCAAGCTCTGTTATCGCAGAGACTCTGGGTATTAGCCGCTCCAGTCATCAGTTCAATTTTTATCGTTGTTGCTTTTTATTTAATCTCTGAAAGTCTAAGTGAGTATCTGGATCCTCGGACAAGACTCAGACGATTGGGAGTGAATTAACAAGGAGTATTAATGTCATTTTTGTTAGAAGCAAAGGATCTCCAAGCCCACTATATTACTCAATCGTATGGGGTTCAACGAACAGTTAAAGCCGTTGATGGCATTACTATTCAGATTAAAGAAGGGGAAATTCTGAGCATTGCTGGTGAATCTGGATGTGGCAAATCAACGCTATTGAAAGCTTTCCTAGGCGCAGTGGAACAACCGCTACGTATTGTCAAAGGAAGTGTAGAATACCATTTTGAGCAGGGGAAATTCGATGTGTGTTCGATGTCAACTGACGATTTGAGAAAAATTCGCTGGTCTTTGATATCTTATATTCCGCAAGGCTCAATGCAGGTGCTAAACCCCGTCCGAAAGATTGTCGACACTTTTCATGATTTCATCTCTACTCATAAAAAAAACAACAAGAATGACACTAAGAAATTGGCTCAGGATTACCTTAGCCAGTTAGGATTATCAGCTGAAGTCATGAATGTCTACCCCCACCAGTTGTCAGGAGGAATGAGACAAAGGGTGACAATTGCTTTGGCTACCGTACTCTCCCCTAAGTTGGTACTCGCCGATGAGCCAACCACAGCATTGGATGTTATTGTACAGCGTGGTGTGGTCCAATTGCTGAAAGAAATACAACGACGTGAAGGGAACACACTAGTATTGGTTTCGCACGATATGGGGGTACACGCCAATCTGGCAGATCGTATAGCTATTTTGTATGCGGGAAAACTGGTTGAAATCGGTAATGCCAAATTTGTTTTCAAAAACCCTCAACATCCCTATACCCAATATTTGATTGAATCCTTACCTCGGCTTGGCGATAAGTCAGAGAGAATTAGCATTCCCGGCAGGCCACCCACACTTGATCAGCCTCCAGATGGTTGTCGATTTCATCCGCGTTGCCCCCATGTTCAAGATAGATGCAAACAGGAATCACCGCCTTTAATTGATCTTGGAAATGAGCAAAAAGTGGCTTGTTTCTTAGCACAAGGTGAAATCTAAAATGACTGCTAGTATTGATCGATCAAAACCCTCAATATTGCTGTCGGTTGATGAATTAACGAAGATTTTCAAAATCCGACAAGGTCTTTCCACTGTAGAACTTATAGCCGTTGATGGGGCTAATTTTTCAATTAGATTTGACAAGCCAGAAATTTTTGTCTTGGCTGGTGAAAGTGGCAGTGGAAAAACGACCATTGCCCGAATGATTTTAGGATTAGAAAAACCAACTAGTGGAACAATCCGCTATCAAGGAAGAGATATTACACAGTTAAGCCAACATGAGAAAAAGTCTTGGTATTTCAGGCAAGTACAGCCCATTTTTCAGAACCCTTTCGCTACCTTTAGCCCCCTAAAAAAGATAGAGACTTATTTATTTGAAACGGCCTTAAATTACCAAATTGTTGAGAAGAACAAGCTACATTCTCATGTTGACGACGTGCTTAATTCTGTTGGTCTCTCCTTATCTGAAATCAGTGGAAGGTATCCAAACGAGTTATCTGGTGGTCAGGCTCAAAGAGTATCGATTGCCAGGGCATTGATCACGAACCCTACCTTGTTAATAGCTGATGAACCCGTTTCCATGGTTGATGCTTCACTTCGAATGTCGATTATTAATTTATTTAGAGAATTGCGGGATAAAAAGGGTGTTACTATTTTATATATCACACATGATTTGGCCACGGCTTATTACGCAGCAGATCGTATTGCCGTGATGTTAGCCGGATGGATTATAGAGTCTGGCTCTGTCGAGCAAGTGTTAGGGGCCCCTCGACACCCATACACGCAAAATTTGAAACAATCTATCCCTACCCCAGATCCCGATAAAAAGTGGGATAGCCTCATCCGACTTGAAAGCGTTAACTTAGATACTACTGAAAATGGAGGCTGCAAATATGTCGGCCGTTGTAGTCGAGAAACTGATCTTTGCCGCATACAAATTCCAATTGAGTTGAATGAAAATGGTAGACGTGTAAAGTGTTTGTTGCCAGAAATGGACATCAGGGAAAAAACTGACACCTTGGCTTAATAGATAAAGTCATGATCCATAAATTGAATCTAGGTTACTGGTATTAGGTAAATTTAACGTCGTCAATTAGAATTCCGTGTAATTTTGGAATCAGAATTTGGTGTCTTATGGAAAATGGGGTTTTATGGTGAGTTAACTGTAAAGTTGTCGTTTTATTTGTAGTTGATCTATTATTTCTTGTGTCATTTCTGAAACCGATTTTTGAGCGCAGAGCACTACATCTGCAAATTGTCGACTAGGCAAGATCGATTCTAGGTGAATCGGTCTAGTTGTAGTAAGGTACTGATTAATCACCGTAGCTACACTTCGCCTTCTTTCAGATTGATCTCGTAATAAACGACGTATAAAGCGAATATCGTCCGCCAAATCAATAAACACCTTCAAATCGAGCATCTGACGTACCATATCTAGAGAGAGTGTATGTAATCCCTCTATCAAAATCGTTTGCCGATTTAAAATCCTTCTAGTCGTTTTCAATCTACGATGAGTTTCGAAATCGTAAATAGGAGCGTCCACATTTTCTCCTTGTTTGATTCGCTCTAGATGATCTACTAACAATTCTTGATCTAGTGCAGAAGGATGATCAAAGTTGACCGATCCATCTGCCGACTTCGGTTGTTTTTGGATGTCATTATAATACCAGTCTAGGCATAAAATAGTGGTCCGATTATTACCTAAACGCTGGTTTAAAGCTTGAGCTAGGGTGGTTTTTCCACTTCCACTACCACCAGCGAACCCGACAAAAAAAGGCTTGATCATAATTTTCTAACCACCATAAAAAACACATTTTTATAGAGATAACAAGGATCCTATTGATCAACTATTCTATTGTAAAATAATCGATAAAATTGTTCAATCCGCTGTGTTCTGAAATTAGGGGCGTAAATATAGATTATCTTATTTAATTTTAAAACCTCCAACTGATCAGAGCGACGAATGAAATTCAGCCAGAAAAGGTTTTCTAATCTGATATTATGAGTTTACCAGTACAATATGCTAAACAGGGTTTTTGTTTCTTGCCCGATTCCACTATCGACCGGAAATTTATTCAAACCGCACAAAAAGGTATGTTAGCCGTACGAGATGGGATATTCATCGCCGGTTCTCCTCCCTCCTCACACCCAGGTTACGACCAAGCTAAATTGTGCAAAATTAACGATGCACATTTGGCCAATCATGCTCTTTATGCTATGCTTGTGGAATCTGAATTGGGCGAAAGTGTCGCTAGAGTGACAGGATCCAAAATGGTGCAAGTTTGGGCAAGCCAATTGCTCATTAAGCCGCCTAGATCAGGGAATTCAGGTCGTGTGGGTTGGCATCAAGACCGTCAATACTGGCAATTTTGGCAGAAAGATGAAGGCCTTTTCACCGCTTGGATTGCATTGAGTGATGTAAAAAAAGAGTCTGGTCCGATGCAATTCGTGCCAGGTTCACACCGATGGGGGTTCTTAGAACAAGGTGATTTTTTCAGCTCGGATCAAGACATGATTCGGTCAAACATCCAGATACCGGTGGGGGAAAGGTGGGAAGAAGTCTCTGTTATTCTGCCATTAGGTAATATCAGTCTCCATCATTGTTTGACTTACCATGGTAGCCAAGAAAACGTTTCCAATAAATCAAGATGGAGTTTGGCTGTTCACCTACGTGATGAACGAGCACAGCCAGTCCTAGGCGCTACAAACTATTACGTATCACATCTGGGAAACATGAAATACAGCCCGGTAATTTTTCAAGAATAATTTGGGTTAATTTTGATTCTGACGCAAAAATTGTAGTATTTAATCTTGTTCCATCAGGTTTTTTGTTTATACTACAGGCGAAATTGCTCTCCTCGTCTCATTTTTGCAAGCTGTTGAAATTGACATGATGGAGCACTACTAAAATTCGTGAAACCTGAGTGTGAAATGTTGGAAGTATAGGAGAAAAAATATTGAATAAAGAACGGATTCTATATGAATCTCACATGCATACTCCCTTGTGCAAACACGCACGCGGCCTGCCACAAGACTACGCAGCAGTAGCAGAAAAACGGGGATTGAAAGGTATCATAGTTACCTGTCACAATCCTGTAGAAAATTGGGGGCCGAATGTTCGTATGGATATCCGGCAGTTTGAAGATTATGTTGACATGGTTGACTTAGCTCGGGAGGAGTGGAAAGACCGAATTGATATTCGACTAGGGCTAGAAAGTGATTATGCTCCTGGCATGGAACATTGGTTAGAGGATTTGCATGATCGAGTTGAATTACATCATGTTCTTGGCTCGGTCCACCCTCATCTAGTAGAGTATCAAGATCTCTATTTTAAAGGTAACATGCTAGATTTTCAAAAAACATATTTTAATCATCTAGCATTAGCTGCTGAAACTGGTCTATTTGATACCTTATCTCATCCCGATTTGGTCAAAAATGTAGATCCAAATGAGTGGGATCCAGAATTATTGAAAGATCATATCCTCTCTGTTCTCGACCGAATTTCTGCGACTGAAACAGCTATGGAACTTAATACTTCCGGCCTTTATAAATCAATACCAGAAATGAATCCTAGTTTGTTTATGCTCGAGGAAATGAAAAAACGACAGATTCCAGTTGTAATTGGAGCTGATGCTCATGATCCAAGTCGAGTAGGAGACCGGTTTGAAGAAGGCATTAAAATGCTTGAACAAGTGGGCTACCAACAGGTATCCATTTTCCTTAACCGTCAGCGACAAGATATTGAGTTGAATCAAATCAATTTGAATTTAGTTACTTAATCCTCGTTCAGTTTAATTTTGGCCAATGGCTCTATTAATTTAATCAATTATCAGAAAAATAAGGAAGGTGCAAAAAATATGATTACTGATATGGATGTCTATCTGTTTGACTTACAAGGATACATACACCTTGAGGAGGCTTTAACAAAAAGAGAGGTAGATGAACTTAATTCATGTGCAGACAATATTCCACCCTTGGATCCTGGTCAGTGGCACGGTTACATACATGGCCACGCTTATGGCGACAGCGATGGTTTAAACTATCAACAGATTTACGAGGCTGGAGAGCCTTTTGAGCAACTGATTGATCATCCTTCTTGGTTCGATCGGGCTAGGTTTTTTATCGGTGGAGAGGGGTCATTTGATGAAGCCCATGGTCCAATGTTTATCGATGAAAACCTGATCAATTTCCGTCAGCCAGGAGAAGGGATAGGATTACATAACGGCGGACAAATCGGAATTAGCCGATGCCAGTTTCGCTATATCAACGGTAAATTTCACTGCAATCAAATAAACTTCTTGATTGCTCTAACTGATATTGGGCCAGGCGATGGTG
>CAYVHK010000008.1:0-52633 GCA_964451145.1 uncultured bacterium
CGATCTGACTGACTAGAACAGCTGTAATCAGACGATCCTCCAGCTGAGGATATTTTTGTTCCACTAATAGGGCCATATCTGGGTTCGTTGCGGGACGAAGAAAATGAATAATCAAACGAAACCATATGGACCAACCCAAGAACGCAACTAAACCAATCAGCAATAAGATCCGTATAAAAACAGGCAATGGTACTAGCAAATCGACCAAACCAACTAATATTACCCAGACCAATGTGTGAATCAAAACGATCATCAAACCGGAAATGACTGTCGCTTGGTGTAGATCGCGACTCGCAAATGACAAGCGGGATTCCAGATCAATCGGAGTTTGGTCGGACATGGGATCAGTTGGGCCGTCTACTATTCTAGGTTAGATGATTCAGAGCTGAATCATCTAACCTAGAATAGTGTATCCATTCACGATTGTCAATGTCTTAGTTGACTGTGATCAGCCAATATTTTTACTGTCATATCAAACCATTGGTTAGATTTTTCCTCGGTCTACCAGCCAAAATAGCGACTGAGGCATTCAGCCCACTTCTGAGCGTGTATTTCTAACCCTTCTTGGCCAAAGTGGACATTATCGTAACGATATCGACCACCGATCAAATCATCGGTTGTAGGCCCGGATATAGCTAATCCACGTCGTACTAGTTCTCTTTGCCCATCAATAATGGCAGCTTGTTTATGCTGGTGGTCAGAACCAATATACGAAACCTCAGCGACAAACCATGGCACTGATTTTCCAAAGTCGATTTCTGATTGACGGATAATTTTTTCCATTCCATTGGTATAATCATCCGCCGAAGTCCCAGCTAGAGTGTCAGACTCGCCTTGGTGCCATAAAATAGCTTTCAAGCCATTGGGTTGGAGTTGTTTCAATATGGTCTGTAATCGAGAATAAAGACTATCTTTGATAGATGGTTTCCATTGGTGTACAGCAGTACCACCCCACCCCACCGAAGCGAAACCGATCGGTCGGGCTAGTTTTTTGCTAAGTTGATCACCCAACAAAGGCCATGGCGTTCCGCCTTCGCCGGTGGCAATCGGTTGTGGATCATTAGCAACTTGCCATCCTTTTAGCCCCAAAGACATTACGTTTCCAGAGGTCGTTTGTTGGCAAGGATAGCCATGATTGGCTGAATTAGATTGTCCTGCAGTCACAAAAACTTCACCAACACCAACTTGATCGATCTGACTTTGATTGGTTACAATTCCTCTCTGAATTGCTTTAACAATTATCTTGTGCCAACCAACAGGTAAATCAATCACCCCAGAAAAGGAACCGTTTTCACTTATGGATAATGTACCGCTGTAGCCACTATCTGAGATAATTTCAATATTTATATCTTTTGTCTCGCGATTCTTAATATGTCCGCATATGTCCACTTTAGCTTGGCCATTTTGGCCTTGTTGAACTATTTTTCTGTTAGTTAGCTGCCCAATCTCAATTCCCATTTCCGTCGATGTCCTCTATTTAAATTATTGATACAGGGTTTAGAGTCCTACTTACGATATGCTCAGTTTTCCGAGCATATCATATTTTGAGTTCTATTTCTCAGGTCAAATTCTGATTGAACCAATAAACATTCGTTATCGACGATCTAATCCTGTGCTATACTAGTTCTGGTGAATAGTTGTCATTGATCACATTTCGCTAATTAAGATACAACAGGGTAGAAGATCTATCACCAAGCCTTCAATTTTATGAAACTTCAATGGAAATATGCCTTGATCATCAATTTGTCTGTTTTGGTGATTTTAGGGACATTTTACTTGATCGACGATTTTGCATCCCAAAGAGATCTTCGTCGTTTACATCTGCGAGACGTTGAAAATGGGGCTATATTGCGTCAGGTTGCTGATAGGATTCGTGTACAAGTAGAGCAGGAAATTGAGAGACAACAAGGTTTTCATCAGCTACAAATTGAAGAAATATTGCGTCAAATAAAATCGACAGCCAGTGAAATGAGTAATGTGGTAGATATCAATGTCACCGATGGAGTAAATGCCAAAATTGCAGCTAGTCTAGTTTTAGACAAAAATCCAGCTTATTTGATGAATTTCACCGAAATCGATTTGTTTGAAATTCAACGTAAGGCCGTGCAAGTTTATAATATGGTTGAATTACCGGGGAAAGGCTATGGTACTGAAATTATCGTACCGTATCAAGTCGATTGGCTTAACGAATATGCAGACGAAAATAACATTTCTGGTGTGATACAAGTTTTATTTTCGTCACCGGATATTAACTACTATATTCAGTCAATTCGATGGCGACACTTGTGGGCGATTGTTGTGGCGATTCTGTTACTTTGTTTAGTTATTGTCGTTACCACGGTTCAATTGGTTTTACGACCATTAGAACAACTTACACAAATTGTTCGTTTTGCTGAAGCAGATGACCTTTCAGCCTTGCAACTTTCGTATCAATCGGGTGATATCGGGGAAGCTACGTTTGCATTGGTAAGAATGTTGAAAGAGTTAAAATCCTCCCACCAAAAACGTTTGGATGCCCTAGGTCAGTTTGCCGCCGGAGCAGCCCATGAAATACGTAATCCATTAAATACGATTGGCATGTCTACCCAGCTCTTACAATCACTCTTTTCTCAATCAGATATCAAAAACGAAGATATTAAGGAAGCTAGAGATACCTTACAAATCATTCATAACGAAACTCAAGTTTTGCGACAGACTTGTGACCATTTTTTAGCTTTGAACCGTCCACCACAACTAAACCTGAAATTAACTGCTATTAACGAGTTAATATCTGACGTTATTTTGGGTATGCGACTATTATCCGAAGATAATGGTGTCAAAATTGTTGAGCAGACAACGCCCCATTTGCCCAGCATTAACATTGATGTCACACTAATTCGACAGGCGATAGTCAATCTGATTCAAAACGGTATTCAAGCTATGCCCAAAGGTGGCCGCCTTTTTGTCTCGACACAGTTAAAGAAATCGACTGTTGATTCACGAGTAGTGTTACAGATTCGGGATACAGGTGTAGGCATTGCGAGTGCCATCAAAGAACGCATCTTTGACGCTTACTTCACTACACGTGAGAACGAAGGTGGTGTCGGACTTGGTCTGGCTATTGCTCATCAGTCTGTCAAGGCGCACCAAGCTCAAATTGAGGTAAAAAGCCAAGTAGGCATGGGTACAACCTTCACTGTATCTTTCAGAATCCCTTCATCTTAAGTCAACAGAGAGAGATTTGAATGCCAAAAATTTTAATTGTCGATGATGACCAAAACCAACGTACCATTTTACAGCGGATTCTAAAAAAAGAAAGCTACGATTGCATCACAGCATCCAGTGGTCAACAAGCACTACAACTTTTGGAGGAATACCCGTTCGATTTGGTTATTAGCGATATGCGGATGGGGAAAATTTCGGGACGGGATCTTTTAAAGTCGATTCGAAAACAGTGGCCGCAACTACCAGTTTTGATAGTTACTGCCTTTGCAGAATTACAAGATGCTATTCGATTGGTTACCCATGAAGGCGCATTTTACTATTTTGAAAAACCAATTGATACGATAGCATTGAAAAAGGAGATTGGACGAGCTTTGACAGGTGGAATGCCACAATTAGATAAATTAGAGAAACCGAAGCAGGTCGCAGAAGACGAAACCAACCAATCCAATATCCATTTTGGCACCATAGTGGGACAGAGTCAACCTATGCGCGAACTGTTAAAAACTATGAATCGAATTATCCGTTTAGGGGCTAACCAATTGCTTCTAACTGGGGAAACTGGCACAGGTAAGGATTTGGTGGCTCGCGCCTTGCACGACTATAGCCCTCGTGCTAAGCGACGTTTTGTAGCCGTTAACTGCCACGCCATTCCACATGAAATTGCTGAAAGTGAACTTTTTGGCCACGTCCGTGGTGCTTTTACTGGGGCTGACCAAGACAAACCAGGTGTATTTGAAACTGCGGATGGTGGGACACTGTTCTTGGACGAAATTGGGGACGTTTCACTGAAAATCCAGAGCAAGCTATTAAGAATTTTACAAGATAGACAGGTTTTGCGAGTTGGTGCGGTAGAAGGCAAACAGGTAGATGTCTGCGTCATTGCAGCTACCAACAAGGACTTAATCCAAGCCGTTGAAAAAGGATATTTTAGAGAGGACCTGTACTTTCGCCTGAATGTTATTCCACTTCATTTACCTCCCCTACGAGAAAGACAGACGGATATCAGTCTACTAATCGATCATTTTCTGATGAAATTTGGTCAAGAGTATCCTACAATAGTGCAAAAAACGATTGAGGTTTCTGCCCGCTCAGCCTTAGTGGGTTACAATTGGCCAGGTAACGTTCGCCAACTAGAAAATTGTCTTAAACGAACTTATTTGTTATCAGAAAGCAATCATATTACCATTCAAGATTTACCGGATGAGATTTTTGACCAAAATATTTTACCCACCGATTTGAAAATTGATTTATCGAGGAGTGGAGTTTCCCTAGAAGAAATTATTAAATCTTATATTCAGGCAGCACTTCGTCAAACTAATGGTGTGCAAACAAAGGCTGCCAGTCTGCTGGGAATGTCTCGCCGGCGGCTACAAAGCCGAATGAACCACTACGGGTTGGAGAGCAAGAATTTTAAAGGTTGACTTATCATCAAAACGGAATTGATGCCTGCCTCTCCTTGAGGAGGATTTAGTATCGGGTAACAGTGGAATCAATTTCTTGAGACCATTGGTCAATCCCACCAGTTAAACTAGACACTCGCTTGAAACCAAGTTGCCTAAGTAGATAAGCAGCATCGAGGCTTCTCACTCCATGGTGGCAATAGACTACAATCTCTTGTTGGTTGTTTAGCTCATTAACTCGTTTCGGTAAGTCTCGTAGCGGAATCAATATGGTCGCCGGGAGTTTTGCCAGCTGATTTTCCCATAGCTCACGAACATCTAGCAAGACAAATTCCTGATGGTCATCCATCATTTGCTTGAGCATTTGCGGCTCAATAGAATAATCAGCGGGATTAAAAGGCAAGATAGCCTCCTCAGCACTAGGTGCGGCTTTTGGAATATAAGGTTTCTGAAACTGCCATCTATCAAGTAAACCTCGAAAGATTTGTTTGATGCGCTTCAGCATTGAATCTGTCTCCTATCCAAATTAGATTTTAACTCAGTATGAGTTGAAAAAATTACAAGAAATAAAATCAAAAATAGATAGTTCTTCAACTTTAACTTCTGATCATTTTTCTTGTTCTCATTCAAAAAACGGTTTGGCCGAACTACCATGGCTTAAAACTGGACTTCGATACCAAATAAAGGTAGAACAGGCAGCAGGGGCTCTGCTTTAACCTGACAGTCAATCAAGCGTTGGTTGTCATTATAAACACTATTAATGGCGTATTCGTGAATATTTTGATGGTTATAGACATTTAGAACTTGAATGTACCAGTTTAGCGAAAAATTCGGGGTGCTTTTTGTTTTGATTAAACGAAAATCTAAACTATGATAATTAGGTAGCCTATCAATATTAATACGACCATAACTAGCTTGGCAATCTTTCAACTGATCGTCAAGCGAAACTAACTGCGCTTTTATCTTTGTGTAGGGTCTCCCAGTATGAAATGACCAAGCAGTATGCAAACGCCATCCATATGAAAATTGACAACCCAAATTAACTGAAATTGAGTGTCGCTGATCGTAATCCCGAAAGTAAGTAATTTCACTGTCAACTACCGTTGCTTTAGCTCGCCCGTATCCATAGCCCAAACTCGCCGTCAACCGTGTTGTCAGTAGGTAACAGAGAAACACATCACCACCGATAGCTGAGCCTTGATCTGGGTATTGCAACTGTTGGCTTTTTCGACCTAAATCCATCACTTCGCCTACCAAATGGTCGTATTGCTTCCGGTATAATTCTGCTTTAATTAATAACTTGTCGCGTAGTCCAACTAAATCCCCCCCTAATTCTACACCAAATATATAATGACTTGCCACTTCCGAAGAAGTTTCTAGAGTGGAATAACGGGCAATGGGTATGGAAGTCAGATTAACTGGCTGATGATATCGACCCCAGGCCAGCCGAATCACTATACTCGGATATGGTCTTAGCGCTAAGCTCAATCGAGGGGACAAATCGAAGCCTGACGATGTTGGCCTAGCATTTGTTATGCGATATTCGCGGTAGAGCCCGCGCACACCGGCATTAAGTGCTAGATAGGACAAAATTTGCCATTCATGCTGAAGATATGCTTTCAAATCCCACCCACTAGCATCTAATTGGCGAAAAGATTGCGTTAATCGATAATCGTAGACACTCTCTGTCCAACGCCATTCTAGACCAGCATCAAATTTGTGATCAATCTCTAAATTTTTAGCTCGAAGATAAGTGGACTCGATTTTCCCACCGGCAAAAGTAAACTGTCGCTGATCAGAACGATTGTCGTTGTAATGTTGATTATGCGATTGAGAACCAGAAAAAATATAGGACTGTGTCCAAAATTGGGAATTGTGCTCTCGTCGCCATTTCCCCCAGATTAAACTGTTGCTATAATCTGAAATTAGGTTTATGTCAGTTTCTTCCGCTGTCATTTGATTACTGTCTAGAGCAATAAGAGTGTTTAAAGTTAGTTGATTCTGACCATTTGGCTCCCAATAAAGCTTACTAAATAAATCCGAGTAGGTTGGTCTTGGTACGTCTTTAGCTTTTATCAGGTCAAGAAGAAGATCAAAATAACCGCGACGAGCTGACAACAACCAGTTTCCGGCTGAACCAATCGGTCCTTTAAATTGAGCTGAAGCATTTAGCAAATCAAAACCAAATAATCCTGATATTTGTTCCTGAATTTCGCTATCGGTTACAATCGTTACAACGCTTGACATTTTATCGCCGTATTTGGCCGGAAATCCACCCATCATTAAATCGAATCGTTGAATCAAGTTCAAATCGATAATCGAAATCGCACCGCCAAAATCTTGCAAGTGAAAAGGATCTACCAGTTCCATGCCGTCCAACAATACCAAAACTTCGTCCCGTTCACCACCCCGAACATTGAATCTCGCACTGTAATCGTGAGAAACTACACCGGGAAAGATCTGTGCAGCTCGCATGATATCGTTATCGATCAAAGGGAATGACTGAATTTCGGTTTTTGACAGTCGTTGATTGGTCATTGCTCCTGACCGGATAGTGAATAGACCGGGTGTGACAGAGATCATTCCAAGTTTGATTGGTGGGTCTGAAGCCCAAGCACCTAAGCTCAAAAAACACCAAGTAATCCAATTTACAATGCGCATGACAAATTTCATCGATTATTAATCAAACTGGAAAGCAAAACGATCAAGGAAAAGAAAATTGAAATAGAAACTGACTAGGGCAATCCAATCGGTTCTACCATAAAATGGCCAAAGACTCAAGATTTATCAATTAATTGAAATGCCAACAGGTACCCTAATATGGGCATTTGCTTTTGCAAGACATTCCGGGTTTTCTTCCAATTGACGAAAACCATAGTGAGTGCGTTGACCTGCGGCTTTAGCTCGGTCTAGAACAGGCTGCTGCAAACCCTCCAATTCGTCAGAACAAAGATGCCGCATCAATGGTTGCAGATCGGTCGGTAATGCCAGATATTCAGCATTAGACAAAGGACGGCATACCGTGTTGTAGCGTGATCTAGGGGCGTAATCATCAATAGATAGCCACCATGGACACCATCGATTGACAACTGCTACTCGCTGACGACCACTTGGATTGTGCATAGCTGAAGCATGCCAACTACGAGAGTCTTGGATATAAACTGACCCCGCTGGTGCCCTAATTTGCATATCGCCAGGAATAGGCGCGGTAACCGTAATCCCATCGGCTGGGCCCCGTGGATTACGCTTGTCCTTGTGCGAACCTGGTACGACCCAAGTGCCTCCCGAATTTTCATCTACATCGGTCATGTACCAAATCATCACCAAGCACATAGTAATATCAGGAAATGGCTGACGTACACACCCTACATTTTCATCTGGGTTATCACGACCGTAAGCCGATAGATCGTGTGGCCAATCAGTATGCCATTCACGGGTATTAGCTCGACCACGGTGTTTTACGGAACCAAAACCGCCCGGTGTACCATCAGGCTGTGTCGTCGCAATAATGCGTGGGTGCAGTTGAGCAATACGTAGATGATCATCTAGGACATGGCGAGCTACGGCCGTTACCACTGGGTTGGCAAGATGTTGAGCATACTGAGGCATCCAGACGATATCGTTAGGAGGTTTGGGGGGGCGACCGAGTCGGCTACCCCGGCGCAATTCTACTTTATCAGAAGATAGTAGTTGTTCGTCGTTTAGTCCTTCAGCCACTAATTTCTGAATTGATCGCAAATTTTGAGAGACCTTTGATTGAGCGTCTATAATTTCTTGGCCAATAGCAAGTACTTGATCGGTAGGAATAACATTATCGATAACACAAAAACCGTATCTACTTAATGAGTCTGCACAGTTAGCAACTGTGTTATCAATTGAATCGGTCCTTGCACTGAAGGCATAGGCCCGACTTTGGGCCAAGTCACTGGTTAGGGCTGTTGGATCGTGGCTGGATTTAGTAATACGCTGACGTACCTCTTGCAATTCTCTTTCGAGGCGGTTAGCTTTAGCATACAGTTGTGTAATATTCATGGCTAATACTCTATTTATTTTTAGGTTGGTTAATTAAAAATTTAAGATAAACAAAAAACTGCTTAGCTCGATCATATTAGCGCTTCTCCTTATCGGTTGGCCATGCCAACACCTATTATATATACATATTTAGATTTAGTATATAAAGGCTTTTACGGCTTGGAACCCATCAATCAGTACCTATCCCTGCTTCTAAGGCCAGAATCGCGTAGGCAGTAGTTAGAACTGTATCTCGTTCCATCCAACCACTGTTACTGTTTCGCCAGTAGGCTAAATCAACGTTGTCACCAGTATGAAAAATAGGTTTGTTTGGGTCAACGGGGTTAGGTATATTCTGAGTTACAACCACCGAGTTAACAATTTTTTGTGCAACTAAGGCTTTGGCTAGTTTTTGAAACCAAAAAATCGTCGGCTGTCCTGGTCCAGTGATAATTCGACCCTTCGGTGTTGTTCGGATTTCTTCGTAAGAGGCTAATGCTAAAGCCAATGTATAGTAGTAGTAATAGAGTCCTTTGGCACGCTGATTGTCATTCATACCTGGATTTCGATACACTTGAAAATTATTGCAAATCCATTTAAAAGCTTTTTCAATTTCGATTTCAACGCTAGGTTTTCTAACATCAGAATTTAATCCAGTACGAATGAAACTGAGTAAACCAGCGGCCGTCATACTGCCGTAAGGTTTTCCCTTAGTCTGAGTTTTGCTTTCACCGTTTGGTGAATAAACAAAACCACCGTGGTGATGAGAGCCGAGATTAGTTTCCCAATGACTTTCGTTAATTTTATTGGATTGGCAACGAGATATAAACATTATTGCGTTGTTTAAAAAAGAACTATCGTCTGGCAACGTTTCTTGCATGACTTCTCTCATATAACGACGAGTTTCAGACAACGCCAACAAAGCCAAACTCAAATTGGATAAATCATAATTTTCTGGGTTGTCAGAACTATAACTAATACCCCCGAAATATTGATTGGTATTATCGACCATTTGCAAGCTTTTCAGAAAAAAACGACCGTCGCGAATCTCACGATAATAGCCGCGATTATTGGTAGCTGAAAGTGCTAGAAGACAAACACTTGTGGTATAACTAGGATGAGCCATCTCCATTAGAGTGTTGTCGCAGATACTGCCATCCAAATTTGCATACCTTGTCAGTGCATCAACTGACTTTTGCAAAAATGGATGTGTATTTAGGGTGTATTTTTGATCAGGATGTTTTAAGAAGGCTGCTACGACCAAGGCTGTGATACCCACTTGATTGTGAAATAGCCCGTCTGTCCCTTGTTGAATTTCTAGCCAACGTAAGCCTTGATCAATGGTATCAATAACTGATGGGTCAAGGCGTCGCCGGATCTCATAGTAATCGAAAGAATCCGTCAAGCTTGTTTTTGAAACTTGTCCCTGCATGACCAATGGTATGGAGGCCATGAACCAAACAATAATTTCCCATTGGCATCTAATTCCTTTCATGTCAATAGTGAAGATGCCGTGGCTTGCTTATTCCGTGCCTAAACCAGTTTCAAGAGCTAAAACCGCATAAGCAGTTACCAGTATCGGGTCTCTCTCCATCCAGCGACTTTCTTCATTTTTCCAATAGGCTATTTTTACCGAATCTCCCTTTTTAGCCAATAATTGATCAGGGTCAACTGCATCTTTGATATCAAATTTAGCAATAAGTTCGTTCTCAATTTTGCGATTTATTAGCTCTTCTGCCAGGTCTTTGAACCAAAAGTGGGTTTCCCCTTGTACGTCAATCAAACTGCCATCTTTTGTTTTTTCATAGGCGGTTAGGGCTTTAGCCATCGTGTGATAGTGGTAAAATATCCCCTGTTGGTTCATACCTGGGTTTTCATCGACTCGGTAATTATTGCGAATCCACTCAAAAGCGTCCTCTACACGAGGGTCTTTAGCATCTACTTTAGCATGAATAAAACTGAGTAGGCCAGCGTAGGTCATACTACCATATGATTTGGTGCCTTCGGCTTTACTTTCACCACTTGGGGCGTAGACAAAACCACCGTCATCGCCTGCCCAAGCCAGATCATTACTCTCGCTCCTATTTTGGCAGTGTGCCAAAAATTGAACTGCTTTATCCCAGACATCTTCATCATCGTCCCCACTATCTTTTAAGGCTTGAATAGCGTATGTCAAATTGGACAAGTCATAGACGCTGCTACGACTACCATAACCGATGCCACCATAGTATGGGCTATCTTTCTCTATCATTTGCAATCCTTTGATAAACTGCTGAGCTCTGTTGATCGCCTTCAGATAGTCTTTGTTTTTAGCTGCAGATAGGGCCATCAAAGCCACGCTGGTATTATAATTAGGCAGGGCAGGTTGTTTTGTAATATCATAAATCCCTCCGTCCTCTTGTTGCATTTTTAAAAGCGCGGCTAACGATTTTTTAATAAATGAATGAGTCGATTCTGAGTATTTACCTTCCGGGTGTTTGAGGAATGCCGTAATTACCAAACCGGTGATACCCGGATGATTATGAAACAAACCATCTGCACTTTGTTGTAATTCTAACCATCGCAACCCTTGATTGATAGTTTCAAGAACACGTGGGTTCAACTCCCGACGCATTTGGTAGTAGTCGAAGGTGGAATCCACATCGGTGTTGCTTAGGACCGTTGGATTGGGTGAGAATTGTGCCGACAACAGAATTGGTAAGTTCAAGGTGTAAATGAGTATCCATATTGAGCGGTTCATATCATACCTCCAAAAATATGTCAGTGCTGCAAGGGGACTATTAAGCAACCATTATGCCAACATCTTCGACAAGTTGAATATTAAGCAATTTATAGCTAGTTGATATTTATCCAATGAACAATGTTCAAAAAAAGAACAATCCTGTTCAGAATTGGTCGCCGATTTTGTCTTTTTCCTATCTCCTCCTTACAAAAAGATGACTTGACCACTTTCGGAAGATTTCATGGCTGCATCATAGACTTTCATCACTGGTAAAATCTGATCTGGGTGTACAATCAATTCGGCTCCGTGATTCAAAACATCGGCGATGTTTTGGTAGTAGGATTTCCAAGAACCACGTAATGGTTCAATGGTTAGTTCTTCTTTATTTCCACTAGTCACGGTGGTCACTTGAGCAAAATTTTCTTTTACCTGTTCAGCTGCGTCAATATCACCGGCAATCATGGCTGGTTCTTGTGGATCTAGGCCGAATTTAACTAAGCCACCTAAATCACCTTCTATATACCATCTTGGTTTCGATCCGTGTGCGAGATTACTGATCTCAATTTGATATCGAACGCCGTTATGGTACTTCAAAACCAAGTTGGCATAGTTGCCAATATCAGTAGACCAGTGATCGCTGTAATGAATGTCGCAAAAGACACTTTTGACAGGTGAATCAACTAACTGTAAAGCTTGATCGACAAAGTGAGCTGGCCAATCAAATAGAATGCCTCCACTTTGTTCTTTTAAGCCTCGCCAACCACCAGGAGCACCATACCTCATAATACCAACTTGGTACAGATATGGGGTACCCAACAAACCATCATCGATGACTTTTTTCACCGTTAGGTAATCCCAATCCCAACGACGGTTATGAAAAATACTCAATAGAACATCATTTTGTTTGCTCGTCGCGATCATGGCTTCAGCCTCACGAACGTTCATACACATAATTTTATCAGTTACTACATGCTTGCCGGCTTCCATAGCTTGAATTGCCATTGTAGCATGGACGTGATGAGGCGTTGCAAGTATCACTAAATTAACTAATTTGTCATCCAATACTTGGTCTAAACTAGTGTATATTTTTGCCATTGGGTAATGCACTTTCGCTTGTTCTTGTCGAGTCTGATCCCTTGTGGCAATAGCGTAAATCGACATACCTTCTGCTAAATTCGCTAAGTAAGTATGAAAACACCGGCCAGCAAAACCGTATCCAACAACTGCAACATTAACCATTGTATTTCTCCTAAAAACGTAAGTGTAAATTGTAAACTATATCAGATAGATTATGTGTTCATTATAATATTATTCTTTATCGATACTTCAAATTCCAACGTGTAAATTGGATTGGCTAGGTTATTACTGACGTCAACGGAGTTTATAGCCAGATTAGTTGAACTGAAAATGTTACGAGTATAGATTGATTTGACCGTACGTACGTATGACGCAATATACCAATATACACTGTCGGTCGCTGCAACGGATGAATGAGAAGATTCTAGGCATTTATGACCAACTGTATCCAGCATTGCTTGCGATTGGTTAATTTTACGTTATCGAGCAAAACACTCATTTTGATTCCTCAAATAACAAGCGGAAATAGATGTTCGCCACAAAAACTTCAAAAACAGAATCGGCTGACAATATTACTAGATTTATAGGGACGCTCTCAGCTACTTATGACATTTTGTTGATTGGAATTTCTTGTGCATTAATTACATATAGTACCCAGTATTTATTTTTTCTGGCTTACAACTAATCGAGCTATATTATTGATTAGTTAACAAGGCGAAATCGGACTAACATTATTAAGAAACTCAAAAATGCCTAACTTTTTAAAAGAAATTGGACTTTTTGTATTATATCTTCGAACTTACTTATGCTCCATTTCAAAAACCCCACTCCAGTTATCAGAAATACCTGTTCGTAAATAGTGTTGTGATTGTTTCAGATAAAGGCTAGCGACCTGATCTTCAGGAAAGGACGACAAGATATTGGTCATAATCTGTTGGCTAGCGGAAAAATCAGCTTGATAGTAATGGTCAATACCCAGTTGTAATTGGTTGTGTGTTGCTATTTTTTGAGCTCGCAATTCCGCTAAGTCTGCATCGTATATTTCGTATACCTTGACTACACCCTGCCGACCTTTTACTTTTACGCGTTCTACAAAACGAGATTGGTAATTGCCATTTTTGTCCAGCAAGTTCAGTGTTTCTTGGCTGGCTAACATAGCACAACCATACCGTTTCGTCAAACCTTCGAGCCTTGCACTTGTGTTAACAACATCCGAAATGACCGTACCTTCTATCCTCTCACTCTCGCCGATAATGCCAAGCATCAGTTCTCCAGTATGGATCCCGACTCCCATTTTTATTGGAGGGTCCTTCGATAATTGACGTTTTTGGTTCAACGTTTTTACTGTTTCCAATATCTGAATGCCTGCTTTGACGGCATCATCGGCTGATTCAGGAAAAAGAGCCATAATAGCGTCCCCCATATATTTATCAATAAAACCGTTTTTCTGACGAATAATGGGTCCAATTTCATTCAGTAAAATATTGATGAAATTGAAATTTTCGGCTGGGGACATTCCTTCTGACAAAGTTGTAAAGTCTCGCACATCTGCAAATAGAACAGTCATATTATGCTGTTTTTGGTCGCTTAAGTTGATAGAGACGATATCCTCTTCCCCAATGTAGCGTAACATCTTCTGCGGCACAAAACGAAAAATAGCTTCATTGATCTGAGTTAGCTTTTTGTTAAGGCTATGTAATCGTCGATTGTTGACGGCCACCTCTCGGGCTAAAAAAATCGAGTAACAGACTAAGTTGAAGGCGTATCCGGCGACTACTACCAATTGCGTATACGACTGTTTATTCAGCAGACCAAAATCAATTAATACATTATAAAAAATGGTCAACTCAAAAATAAGAATACCGAGAATCAAAATTCCAGATCGTTCTCGTTTTTGCAAATGGAGCTGTACCATTACCCGAAACATTTCAACCAGTTGCGCAATAGCTGTTATGTGGTAAATACGTTGAAAGATATTATATTGTTCGACCGCAACCAAGTTAAATTGTAGTGGGATTTTGCTGATGAGAACCATAATCCATAAAAATACAAATAGGTAAAACCGTTTGGGTAATAAGTCGAGTGAAACCGCATACACGAATCGCAAACCTGCTAGCCAAGAAATAGAAAAAAAGACGTAAAATGTTATCAGTGGATGCGTAAAGTATGGATCAGTAGATGTGAACCAAAGAAAAAAAGTGAAGCCACTGAATAATACATAAACAGCATAATAAAGGTTTTCGTATGCTGAACGATAAAACAAAAAGATAAAAAAGTGCAAGATACCCAAAGACAACGAAAAACCAAGTACTGAGTACTGAAAGATGGTAGTATCCTTAACCAGGTTAGACCTCACTTGAGCTTGCATTAGAGGTGTTCCTCCAATTTGAAAAGTAAACCCGCCGTGACCTTTCTGATGTGGGAGGACAATCAATAGCCAATTTTCTCCAGCCGGTAAATCAACTAGATATTGCCTAACTACAAAGTTTCGTTTCGTTTGTTGATCAGTGGATTCTAACCTGTATCCATTTAACCAAAGGCTGGCGTCGTCGGTACTGCCCAAAGAGATGTAAATTTTTTGTTCTTTTGTATTGATCAAATTTCGGTAAGCATAAGCTGTTAGCAAATGGCTTTTAGATTTTTTTTGATTAACTTTTCTATCTCCGTGTGACCCAAACAAGTTTACAATTGGGTATGGAGCCTGATGAGATCGCCAATTTTGTTGTGTTTTTTGATCATTAAAATCAAGAGGACAATCTTTTAAAATGGAAGTAGGAAGTTGGCTGGGGAACGTATTTAGTTGAGATCGACTCTGAATTTTTTCCATAATCCACCAATTAGTAACGAAACCACCATTGAGTTTAATAGCATCCAGAGATTTTTGAGACGAATAGGAGTAAGATAGCGAAAAAAGTGAAGCCACTATTATCAAAGCTGTGGTAACCATATTCACTGGGTTAGGAAATCTAAACTTTGACATTTTTAATCGACCCTCTCATAATTTAATAGATCAAATTCTAGTGAGAAATAATAATGAATATAAAAATTAAGCGTATTGACAACGATCTACCATTACCAGAATACCAGACTGATGGTTCTGTTGGCTTTGACTTATTTTGTCGTAAAGAGACTTCTATTTATCCGCAGACCGTAGGCCTGATTCCAGCAAATGTGATTATAGAGACACCACCGGGTTACATGTTAGTCATAGCTTTGAGAAGTAGTACACCTAGAAAAAAAGGATTATTAATTCCACATGGCTTGGGTGTTATCGACCAAGACTATTGTGGACCATCAGATGAGATTTTGATTCAAGTTTTCAACTTTACCAATCAAGAGGTAATTGTCGAACGAGGCGACCGAATTGCACAAGGAATTTTTGTAAAAGTAGAAAATGCCAAAAGCGGTGTAAATTGGCAAGAAATTGATCAAATCAATCATCAAACACGAGGCGGATTTGGTAGTACTAATTCCTAATACAGACTATTGGCCTAGACCGTTAACTCCACATCGTCTGCGCTAGAAACCAAAATGGTAGTTTGAAAATCGTTGGTCATTTGTTCGATGCCGTAACGAAAATTGTCTGCGATGTCTTCTGCTGGCGGTTCAAATCCAAGGAAAACGACAGCAGATTTAGCTGAGGTTTGACGAATGAGAGACACTGGATCGTTTCCAACAAGTACTCTAGGTTTTGCCTCAATTCGGGCTGAATCGATTAAGTTAGACAAATGGCCAGTGGCTTCGGCCAACCCTGCCTCAGATGCAATGACCCGCAATAATCGGATTTCCCGACCTCGCCACTGCGGATTTTGACACAATAAGTGTGCTAGCAAAACCATTTTTGATCCATTTTTGGAACCATTCCACCAAACATCAATGGTTGCGTTAGAAGCAATTTCAGGAAAGGAATCAGTATTCATCCAATCGGAACCAATCGAAATTTCAGTATCTGATTGTTGACCAGTTAAATCATTCCTTTTAAAAACAATCAGACTACGATCAAATTTGCCTAGTTCCCGCAATAATTGTAAAAAGGGTGTAAACTGTCGAACGTCGTGCGGCCAACCAAGCAAAATAGTATTAGCACGCAGACCGCCAATACCGTGGCACTGAACCAGAGCCTTAACTCCATCCGCGTATTCGTGAGAGACAATCACGGCCGGAAAAGCGCCCAAACCAGCATCGTGAATTTGTCTACGCATAATCCGTTCTTGTCTTTCTTGGCGTTCTCTCAACTTATCCACGTCCCCCGTAATCACATACGCTAATGTTAAAATGCCACGTCCAGCTTCCAACCAATGTCCATAAACTGCCAAATGTTTGCGTGTAGCCACGTTGCCACTAAAGGCTAAAATGCTGGGTCTCCAATTTTTGGGATGGTAACGTTCATCTTCTAGGCGGAGTAGGCTACTTCTTGCTTGTTCAAAGGCAAAACCACTGCGAACATCCCCCCACTTGGCTCTCAGTTGGCGACGACTTACCCACCAGTAGATAAGTCCGATAGTTGCCACAGAAATGATTGCAGCCAACCAACTAAACAAGAACATTACCCCGTAACAGGCTATTGTTCCCAAGGCCGCCGTGCTCCAGTGGCTCCATCGAAACCGAGGCCGATAGCTAGGATTCTTAGCCCAAGATTCCAAGAACGTCGCCAAATTGAGTGTACCGTAGGTAATCATGAAAAACATGGAGATAATAGGGGCAATATCATTTAGATCACCGAGCCAAATGCAGATTTGACTGATCAGAAAAGTTAAGACGATTGCTCGTCTCGGTTCGTTATTCGGACCGCTGCCAACGGCAAACAAGCGCATGTGCCGAAAGATATTATCACGCGCCAGCGCTTGCAAAATGCGGGGTGATCCCATCATACTAGACAAGGCTGAGGAAAGTGTGGCAGCAAAAACACCTAGCGTAATCAGTGGTGAATAGATAGAAATTTTTTTGATAATTAGATTATCGTTGATTAGATCAGCTGATGATCTAGCGCCCGCAAAAATGACCACTTGACTCAGATATACAATGGCGGTTATACCTATTGCTAACAATGTTCCCTTAGGAATTGAACGGCCAGGATCTTTGAGATCACCGGACATGTTGGCACCAGCCATGATGCCAGTCACTGCTGGAAAGAAAAGGGCAAACATCGGAAAAAAACCACTATTGGATTGATAATTGGTTGTCATATTATCTTGAAGTGTTGTCGGGTTGAAATTGAGTAGACCACCGACGTAGAATGAAACCAAGGAAACAATTAGGATACCCAAAATTCCATACTGGAGCTTGATAGTCCAGCTGGCTCCGACCATGACACTAACAAAAACTAGAAGGTTGATGATAGTGGCAACCGTTTGGAGGGAAAAATCTAGATATTTATCAAAAGCCCCCATAAAAGCTTCAGTAAAGCCAAAAACATACATAGCAACCGAAATAGCTTGGGCTAAAAAAAAGACAATACCAATGGCCGCACCAAACTCGATCCCTAAGCTCCGACTAATCAGAAAGTAAGCACCACCACCCTTTACCTCGGTATTAGTCGTAATTGCTGATAAGGATAGGGTTGTAAGCAGTGTAATAGCTTTAGACAAAACGACGATCATCACAGCTTGCATGATGCCGGCTTGACCAACCACATGACCGAACCTTAGGAACATGATTACTCCTAGTATGGTCAGGGTACAAGGCGTAAACACACCACCAAAGGTGTTAAATTTCTGGTTGTTTTCTGATTGTTTTTTCATGATCAATCATGTTGAGCGACGAGTAACGTTCAGCTTAAACTATACTTATCTGTTTATTGGATTCGCAAGTACCAAAATTTTTATGCACTGATTCTACCCAAACAAGTATTGTGGGAGGATAATTTAAGTTATTAATAATTTGGTTCTTTAAAGGCAATATTCATTCCTTATTACACAAGGTAAACACGATAACACAACATATCATCAATAGAGGAAAATATGAAACACTTTTTTGTTTTGGGAGCGATTTTGGCGGGCTTATCGGTTATGGCAGGTGCGTTTGGGGCACATGCTCTTAAAGGCAGAATAGAACTTGATCTGCTAGCTATATTCGAAACAGCTACCCGTTATCAAATCTATCATGCTTTGGGCCTAATAGTGGTAGGATTGATACGAGAACCTTCTTTTTTAATAACAATTGCAGGTTGGTTATTTCTAGGGGGGATTTTAATTTTTTCCGGCAGCTTGTACCTATTAAGCCTAACTAATATCCGTTGGTTGGGAGCAATTACGCCGATTGGTGGAGTGGCTTTTATAGCCGGGTGGACATGTTTAGCTATTGGATTTAAAGCTTGAAATGAAAGAAGGCAGCCGTTTAAGCGACTGCCTTCTTTCATTTCAAGCTTTTATGATTATTTAATATTTAGAAGGTCATTATTGATTCAACGGCGATCTCGGTTCCACCGCCTTCTGATAAATGCTGCTTGACTTCCAATAATGCTCCCCAGTTGTCATTAATGGCATAAGAAGGACTGACAGTCACCGATGTTAACATATCTTCCTCTTCCATCTTAGCACCACTAAAACGAGCTGTAACTGCAATTTCATCGTTCAAGCCGACATTAACCATACCTAAGAAATGAAGACCACCAACTTCAGCTGCTCCCCAGTTGCTTAGAACGTCGACTTCTCCAGCTACCGTTATTGGGCCAGTTTCATACATAACCCAAGCATTGATCTCACTTTTTAGATATCCATCGGTCGCTTTCTTCGTTTTTTCGTCTATAGATTCTGGAACCATGTCTCCAGCAAAACCCACTTTGGCTGTTAGACCTTCAATTGGCATCAAAGATAATTGAGCTTCAAAACCAGGGCTTTTGAGATCTGTATCAGCGCTATCCCAAACGCCAGAAACTACAGAAGCATATATGCCGATCATGTCAGAAGGACTGACGCTAATTGCCACACCATTGTGATAGCCTGGATAGGGGATACCAGTAGAATACGAATACTGAAACATGTCAGTTGGTTCAGCAGCTTCAAAACCGATACAACTTAAGAATCGCCCGGTAGTAATGCTGAGTTGATCAGATAAAGCATAAGAGATGGAAGCTGATTCGAATTTTATGGCATCTCCCGACTCTGAACTAGGCTTAGCTTCAATATCAGCTTTAGCGGATAATTTATCAAATTCAAATTTGAAATCAACTTCTAACTGATCATATCCAGCAAATGCGGACACATCATCATCAACTAGGTTAGCCCCTGCTGACATGTCCAAGAAACCACTAATCGACATATTATCATTAATCTTTATCGCATTAGCAGAGCTAATCAAAAAAAGTATCGTGGCACACAGAGTCATGCCAAAAACTAAACTTTTACGTAACTGTTTGTAAATTTTAGAACTCAAGTTAGACCTCCTAAAGTCTAATTTTTAATTTCACTATATTTAAAAATAGAATGGGCTAATACCGATTGATACACACTTCGACAACATCATGCGAATCGTTTTTATAATTCTCAAATTCAGTTTGATTAATTATTAATTACAGTGTTACGTAGTGAAAGTAACCTTCGACACATGATCGTTGTTTGATAGAAAACGGATTAATATCACTTCAGTTTCAACCCTTAATTCATCAACAATATAAAAAGTTTGGAAAAAAAATTCTGGTTAATATTCACTAAACTTTTTATGACAAAATGGGTTAGTTGACAAGTTTATTCGAAAACTGTCATTCCAACGTAACCACTTACCCCATGCTTAGTAAGATCGAGACCTTCGACCTCTTCGTTCTCATCAACGCGCATCCTAATCGTAACCTTAATAATAGAAAACATTATAAAGCTTGTTCCGAAAGCCCATGCGAATCCAGCAAGCACACCAATGAGTTGACTAACAAATTGAGCACTACCAGCTTTAGAACTGAGAATTCCAATAGCTAAGGTTCCCCAAGCACCACAGACACCGTGAACTGAGACCGCCCCCACGGATCATCAATTTTAAGTTTGTCAAAGAAAACCACAGAGCCAACGACCAAGAATCCACCCACGAGACCTGTCAGAACTACCATGACCGGGGACATTATATCGCAACCAGATGTAATAGACATCAAACCGGCCAAGGCGCCATTCAATCCTGGTGAAAGGTCAGGTTGTCCGAAGAATATCCAAGTGCCGATCACTGTACCAATGACACCAGCTGCAGCTGCTAAGTTAGTCGTAACAGCAATGTATGCCATATCTCCTCCTACCGAAGTAGTACTACCAGGATTGAACCCGAACCAACCGAGCCAGAGAATGAAAACACCTCAAGCACCCATTGGAATATTGTGTCCTGGTATTGGGTTCATCTTGCCATTGTCTTTATATTTACCTTTCCTAGCACCGACCACGATAGCACCAGCTAAAGCGGCCCTCCCACCAGGAGCCAAAAATGGGATATATGAAAGCAGAAATGACAATAGCATACACAAAGTAAGCAGAAAATTTTGTCCGTGCAGCTACAGCCCCACTGACGATTGTTGCTGCAGTAGCACGGAAAACAGTTTGAAAAATCAGAAACGACCAGTTAAAACCAACGGAATTTCCGGTTGCTTTAGCTGCTTCAGATGCCCCATCAAAGAAAAACATCCCCCTACCAATCCAACCACTAGAAGCACCAAACATCAAACCAAAACTTATCATCCAGAAAATAAGAAAACCTAATGAGATATCCATTAAGTTTTTCATAATAATGTTACACATATTCTTGGCACGAGTGAGGCCGGCTTCAACCATAGTAAACTCAGCTTGCATAAAAAAGACTATGAAAGCGGCTAAGCAGGTCCAAAGAATGTTGGCATCATCACGGAGTGTCACCAATGTGTCGGCTTTTTCTCCCGCTAGGCTAATTCCTGGAACAAAGCTGAAAGTTAGAAGTAAAATCAAAAAGATCAGTAAAGAGAACAAATTTCTAAAGTCATATTTTTTCTTTTCATGATTTTAAAATCGTCCTTTGAAAGTGATGTTAAAAGTTAATACAACCAAAACAGTAACTATCCAACTTATGATAAAAATAACGGCAGTTAAACCTTCATAAACCCGTTTGCTAACATTTTTGACTGGCATCACAAATCTTGAAGTTTGAAACTATAGTTGCTAGAATGGGTGATTAACAAACACCCCTAAAGCAACAAGTGTGCCACTAGCCCAATCCCTTGAAAACAAAGGTTTTCTCAAAATCGGAAATTGGATTGCCTTTTTTGGTCAGCGTTATGCTTAAATTCTGTGCTGAATTACCCCTTCAATTTAGCCAATGATCTCAAAGAATACTGATCGTCTTTTCCGGCACCGATTGTTGCTGTCTATTACCCTGATTGGTGCTGGGCTACGTTTTTGGCAATTAGGCCACTGGAGTTTGTGGCAAGACGAAGTGCTAACGGTATTGTCTTCTCAGCAATTAGTCTTTGACCGTTTACCCATCAATCCTATTCCTTATTTGGCAGTTAAGTTGTCTATAAACATTTTTGGATTTAATGCCTTCGGTGCCCGTTTAATTCCCGCTCTAATAGGCATATTGAGTATTCCACTGATCTATAAATTAGGAAACTTGCTTTACAATAGGCAAGTTGGTCTATGGAGTGCTCTATTTTTGGCTATTAACCACTGGCACCTGTTTTGGTCTCAGAATTCTAGATCTTATGTCTTCACCTGCTTTTTTGCCATTCTTTTAGCCATTTCTTTCTATAGAGCTATCGACTCCAAAGAAGTTCGCAGGGCTGTCTTGTCCTTGATTTTGGTTGGCTTATTGGTAATGTCGCATCTATTAGCTGCTGTGATGGTTGGAGCTTTGGCCATCTATGTAGTAGGCTTAGTTTGGTTAGAGGGTAAAAGGTTTGTTTGGCAAAGGGGCTCTGTGATAGTTACTTTTTTTTTACCCTTTGTTTTGTTGTCAATGATTCTTGTCTGGCCAAGATTTCGGCAGTATCTCTTTTCTGGCTGGGGGCACAACGAGTGGAATCGTAACGGGATCTATATTCTAATGACGTTGGTTTATGGACTTAGCCTACCAATTGCCACTATTGCTCTTTTAACAGCTATCACTAGACCTATCACCCGTTCTCAATTATTTCTGATATGTTACAGCGGTCTGCCATTGGTCTTTTTTCTACTCTGTTCGTTCATCTTAAATGTAGCTGGTTACTATCTATTTTTTACTTTGCCAGCCTATATTATTCTGGCAGCTCGGCTATGCGAACAAATTACTACTTTATTTACTAAAAACGATCAGTCATTGTTCCAATGGGGTCGATTGGCAATGCCGTTAGTTGTTATTGCAACCCTACTCTTATCGGTTTATCTTTATTTCCAACTTGAATATGGTGGTCGACCTCGATGGAAAGAGGCTTTTGAAATTATCCAAAAGCAGCAGCAAACGAACGATCGAGTAGTAAGTTCACTAAAGCAAATGACAACTTTTTATCTGCCTCGACTTCCAGCAGACCAATCGTTGAAGATTGACCCGGTTCGTATGCCCGATTCGCAATTGAACAGACGAACTTGGTTCGTGGTTGATAATGACCGTTTTAATATTTTTGACTCACAGTATGATTTTCGAAAACGCTTACAAAAAGAAGCTAAATTAATAGCTGTATTGCCAGCTGTCATTCGATTTAAAAATCGCACAATTTCAGTATATCTGCTAGAATAAGATTGTAGATAATTCAGCAAAATCGAAATTTTAGGTGGGTCTAATATGAGCCAAAAAGACGATCAGGAAACCTCTCGACGCAGTTTTTTTCGTCAAGCCATGCGGCGTGTTCTAGAACCAGTTGTCGATTACGTAGATGAACGACAAAGCCAAATTAAAACTCAGTTGTCCATCAATTCAAGCCCTGTTGAACCGTCAAATATCTCTCCTTTTTCTTACTATTTGCGTCCACCTGGAGCTTTGCCTGAATCACAATTTGTAAATACCTGTCAGCAGAGCGGCGGTTGCATTGTGGCTTGCCCAGCTGAAGCCATTTTTGCTAACGAGTATGATCAACTCCCCTATCTCGACCCTGATCAACAACCATGTGTGGTCTGTGACTCATTAGCCTGCATGGCTGTATGTCCCAGTGGAGCTTTGGAGCCAACACCAATGGAAGAAATTGCTGTTGGGTTAGCTGTAGTCAACTATGGTTTATGTCTCAATACAGAGGGTATTGAGTGTAAGGCTTGTGTTGACCTCTGTCCACTAGGCGAATCGGCAATTCGGTTTGACAGTGACAGCCAAGAAGTTAAAGTCATCGAATCAGGTTGTATTGGTTGTGGTGTTTGTCAATACCACTGCCCAACCTATCCTAAATCTATTTTTGTTCGAAAAAATTTAGAATTTTAATCAAGGAAGGTTGCTATGAATCCAGAAGAACGGTATCTTTTTGATCTCAATGGCTATTTAGTAATTGAAAACGTATTGACAGAGAAGGAAGTGGTGGTTGCCAATCAGGCTATTGACAAAAACAAAGACCGGATTAGAATCCGACCAACTGAACAAACTCTAGCCGGTGGCTCATCAAAATTGACAGGCCCGCATGGTCGAGGTGAATTAGGTGGATTACTAAATTTGGATCCGCCCTGGTGTGACCCCTTCCGTCAGATGTTAGCTCATCCCAAACTGATACCTTACTTAAACGAAATTTTGGGACGTGGATTTCGTATGGACCATCAAACTTTTCTATTGTCTATGGAAAAAGGTGCAGAAGGTTTTATTTTTCATGGCTCCTCTGGCCCGGGCTTCGATCCGAATCAGTATTATATTTTTCGGAATGGTCGTATGCACAACGGGCTAACAGTCGTTATCTTCCAGTTAACTGACGTGAGTGCAGGAGATGGAGGGTTAATTGTTATTCCGGGTAGCCACAAAAGTAATATTGCTTGTCCAGAGTCAATTCGTCGTTACGAAAAACATGTTGAAAATGTGAGGCAAATCACTTCTAAGGCTGGGAGTGTGGTCATTTTCACTGAAGCGGTCACACATGGTACATTGCCCTGGACAACTGATAATCCGCGTCGGTCGGTAATGACCCGCTACACGGCCGGAAATATGGCTTATGTACCAGCTTACTCTGTGCCGGATTGGGCTAATGAACGGCAGCGAAGTGTAATGGAACCTCCATACCACTCAAGACTCAATCGTCCTTTCTTAGAGGACAAGTAAGTTTAGTAAACAGTTTTCGTGATTTTTTGGAACGGTTAAGAGTGCAACCTTGATTATGATTTTTGAAATAATTGATATTGGTCAATGTGTTTAGAACGACTTATTTGCTGTTACGATTACTTCGAATTAAAGCTTATCATATTAAACGGTTGATTACTGACGAGAGAAGAATTGCATCTAGTTAGATGTCAGATGACTTCAAGGCCGGCTCATGATCTTGGATCATCCAGAAAATGTCTGTAGTTGAAGGAGGAACTCACTTGAATGGAGGACGTTGAAACGTTTTTCCTGACTGACACCTTTTTATATCTTTAGGGAGAGTAACTACTATGCTAAATAAAAGCCGATGGAAGTTCATTTTTGTCCCATATCAAATTAATCACAAATGGCAACAACTGCTGTTTAAATTTTGGTGCTCTATTTTCTGCAATAATCTTTCATAAGTACTAGATCGGTTGAATTATGACAGACATAAGAAATGGTCTGACACCTAGTTAATGAAAATGAAAAAAACTCAAGAAATCAGGCTTTTCTATTTTACTGGTTTTATTTAGCTCCATCTACTTAATATTTTTTGATATCGAAAAATATCAAGCTATACATTCTATTAACTTTGTAATATATTTCTTAATTCAACCTTAACATTTGAAATCACTTCTGGCCAATTTCCCAACTTACTTTGTCGAAACAATCTCATTGTGGGGTACCAAGGAGAGTCATTACGCTCAAGCAACCAGCGAAAGTCTGGATTAGCTGGCAGGAGAGTCCACACATCCTTACCCATTGACCCCGCTAAGTGAGATACCGAAGTGTCAACACTAATGATAAGATCAAGTTGTCCAATAGCTGAAGCTGTATCTCGAAAGTCACGGAAATTACCACCAAGGTCAGTAATAATATTTGTATAAGATTGTGGAATAAGCGTCTCGGTTTTACTACCAAATTGCAAACTATAAAAATCGACTGTTTTTATAGAAAATAGTGGGGCTAATTGTTCAAAAGGCAACGATCGATAATAGTCATTTTCGTGTTTTGGATTGCCTGCCCAAACTAAACCGACCTTATACGAGTTAGTGTCAAAAGTTAGTTTGTTTGATGATTGGGTTGGCAGAATATAAGGTACTTTATTGGGAATAAGATTCAACTCACAAATACCCAATAGATATGGCAAACTCATCATCGGAACACAGAGATCAAACTCAGGGATCGGTTGTCCTCGTTCAATGATTTCTAAAAGTTCTTGTCCTTGGCACAAGGGTTCCAATAAAGAGAAAAGTTGACGTTGACACTCGAAAATCAGCCTAATGCCTTTTTCTAACAGCAGAGGGATGAAACGAAAGAATTGAATTGTATCTCCAAGACCTTGTTCTGCATAAACCAAAATTTTCCTATTACCGACATTCTCACCCTTCCACAGTGGTTGGACGAATCCTCGATGGTGATTTCGCCATTCGTGGCCAAACCATCCTTCACTTAAATTACCCAAAAGAAGATGGGTAGTGCCTAGGTTATAGTGGCAATCAGCGTAATTCGGTTGGATGATAATTGCTTTCTGATATAGATCAATAGCCTCTTCGAAATTTCCTAACGCACGCATTGAATTGCCTAAATTGTTATAGGTGAGAGCATAATCCGGAGCTATTTCTATAGCTCGACGGTATATGGCAATCGCCCTATTTAATTTTCCTTGTTGGTAATAGATAACACCAAGATTGTTATATGCCTGTGCGAAATTTGGACTAAGGCTCAGAGTATTAAGATAGTAACGGATTGCAGGTTGAATTTGACCAATAGACTCTAGGGCAACAGCCAAGTTGAAATGAGCCTCGGCGTAATTAGGAGCAATAGTCACCGCTTTTTTAATATGATCGATTGCTAACTTACTTTGCCCCAGTTGAAAAACAGCAGCCCCGAGGTAATTATGGAGGTTTGGGTTTTTTGGATAATCTTTAACCAGAGACCGGTACATTGTTATCGAATCTTCAATTTGACCCGCTTTTTGGTAATCTAATGCTTGGAGTAATTTCTGTTCTAGATTATTTTCCATTGCCCGTTTTTCGTGGCGTTATTTCCCTGCATTTCCCGCCGATTCAACCCCATTAAATAAATGGCTTTTGAGAAAAATTACTGTAGCATACGTCAACTACTATTTTCAATGGTGGTGGTTTACCAGTGATAAGTGAGTTTCGATTATTGACAAGTAGTTGATGGTTTGTTACCATAAATTGGTTATATAAAGACTGAAGAATTGCAAATATCGGTGTAGAATCCATGGGCTTTAAACAAACAACAGTCTCTTTGTCGTGGAGGCAGGTAGTAGCTGTTCAATGTATCGTATTTTTTGCTTCGACAACCATTGGACTTGATCTAACCAGGGGACTAACATCTGAAATAGCTGAAGCCGTTAGGGTTGGCCGAAAACTGCTGGATACGACAACTGATTTTGCTCCTCACCAAATCGAAAAGTGTTTTACGCCAGCTATTATTGCTCTGGCTCGCGGTTGGAATCAATTGTCACCGACGCTGCAAAAAGAACTCCAACCGGTCTTTTTACGACCCAACGAACTTGACCGTAATGCTAACCACTCTGTCGGTTTTGGAAAAATAGAGTTGCCTTATCGATTTGAAACTCCCCATTTCCGTTTGCATTATGCTATGACGGGCAAACATGCTCCGCTACCGAGGGACGATTTTCACCCACATAATGGTGTTCCAGACTATGTCGATCTAATGGCCGATGCTGCAGAAAAGTCGTATCGGATCCAAATCTGGGAGATGGGGTTCAAACCCATTATCGACGACTTTTGGGAGTATCAAAATGGTGGTGACAAGAAACAAGACATCTACCTTATTAAGTTCGGCTCTCTCGGCTTAACCGTTGGCGAATGGTACACCTCTGGTCGGATTACGCCCAAAACCTCGCATCGTCCGCCTTACTACGTAATGAACTCTCAAATTGTCGCAACCTCGATGACAGGAGGTAGCAAATCGGAAACCAATGTCTACATCGAGACGACCATGGCCCATGAGTTGTTTCATGGTGTACAGATGACCTACAACTCTGATGCTAGTACCGGTGCGGTACTGATGATGCTAGAGTCTTCGGCGACTTGGATGGAACAGATCGTTTATGATGCTGGCCGACGCGTTTTTCCCATTGGTTTCAACATTAGCGGTTTGGCTGAAGAGCGATTAAAAGAACAGTATGTTCGGGACTTAAACAATAATAATCTATCTTGGTCTTTTGGTGGCTGGCCCGCAGACAACCCTGTAAAAATGCAACTCGACAATCAACAGGTGCCACCGATCATTATTTCGGCGTTTTCTGATAGAGACATAGTTTTATCAGCCGGTTTGTCAATCGGGAAAGACGAAATTCAGTTCATAAAATACAATGGTGAGGAGGCAAAACCTAAACAGGAGAAGCGTTGGATAATTGAAGATAAAGCCAATCAGCAAAAATATTACTTGTTACCTAATGGTGGACAGAGAGTGCGAGTTTGGTCGGAATTGGCTGAGGAGTTGCGTCGAAAAAAAATTATTTTGTCCGAAGACACATGGGTAGAACACGCTGACAAGGTGGCAGCTAACACCTTCTGGAAAATTCGAGACCAGGTCCGAAGACGAAGTTATTGGATTAAAGAAAACCCAGATGATGGGCTATTATATTTTTATGAAGACTTGGATGGAATAAAGGACCCTGACCCTTTAGGAGAAGCTGATGGATGGAACTATTTTTCCCGTCAATTATACGAATGGTTTTCGGTTCCAGATGTGCAGATCGATTCCAAATCTGGTATTCATACTTACGGCAATATGATCTGGATATTTTTCATGACGCAGTACTTTGAGACCGATATTATGCGAAAATATCTCGAGACCTTCTCTTCAGGAACTCAGGGAGACTATGGCGAGTTCACTCAACTATTTAATCAGTACGGTACTAACTTAGCAGACACATTTAAAACTTTCACTGTCTGGAACTACTTTACTGGTCACCGCGACGATGGGCGACATTATTTCAACGGTCATCGGATCCCGACTGTTTTCATTGAACCTACCGATATTCACCAAACGTATCCGACCAATGTTTTTATTGACCGTTATACTATTCCAAAACACTTTTCCTCCCGTTATATACAGTTCATCCCCCCCACTGGTAAAGTAATCGACCAGTTTGCTATCAAAGTTGATGCTCTAGATTTAGCACCGGCTGATTTGAGTGTTATGACCGAATCAACTTACAAGGAAGTGTCTAGGGATTTAGGTCGACACAACAAAACGGGTCTACGAGGTTGGGGAGCTAAGATTATTATTGAGAAAAGTGATGGGTCGTATGATGTCGATGAAATTTTTCTATACCAAAAATCACAAGCTGGGCAGCTAGTCTTTGACGGATTTGGTAGCGATATACGTCAACTGACGTTAGTGATGATTAATATGCGACCGCAAACAGAGCGGGTAATTCTTCCCTACTACAACACTGAAACAAAAAAAGGTATCCACCCAGGTGAATTTCGTTATACCGCAGGTGAGCCCCCGAAAGGACGTTTGTCTACTCCCAAAACTCGGAATATCATTCTCAAAAGGTCGCCGATTGCTTTTGGGCAACTCAAGTCAGAAGCCGATATCATATCCAGCAACGCTACCAAGATACCGACTCAAAAAACACTTGATAGAGAAGGGGTTTTGGTTGAGTGGAGCCTAGAAGATTTAACTGATATTCATCGAGTCGCCATTGTTCGCAAGCGCTATGATCACCAGCTTCGCCAATCACAACCGGGTCGCCCATATGACACTCCGATTTTCAAAGATGAGCTATCTGTTTGGCAGGCTGGTGATAAAAATGGGGATGGTTTAGCCGACGATGATATAAATATGGTTGGGATTGTTCGAGCCACTGATACGCGGTTCATTGATGTTACACCTTTTCAAGATGTCAATGTGAAAAGTGCCAAGTTTAACCCGAATAAGGTGTTTTATGTTTATGCAGTTGTGCCAATGGACCCAAACGGTATTATGGGGCAACCAAGCATTCAAATTGATAAGGTTTTTCCAAAATATCAACCAATGAAACACGACGAAATCTATCTCGCAGGCACTCGTGTTTTGCAAAGTTATCCTCACCCTTTCAACCCAGAAGTCTGGATTCCATTTGAATTAGCTGATCCTGCCGAGGTATTTATTGATATTTTTGATTCTGGCGGGCAATTAGTAAAAACAGTTACTGTAGGAAAAAAAGAACGTGGGCGTTATTATCAACCACAACAAGCGGCTTATTGGAATGGCAAAACCCAATATAACGAACCCGCAGCCAGTGGTATCTACTTCTATGTATTACGGGCCAGCAGTAATGGAAAAGAGGTTATCGATAGTGGAAAAATGGTCATTCTAAAATAGTCGAGACTGGCACGAGAACGCAACGGAAACCGACCCAAGATAAGGTTTGACTTGGAAGCAATGATAGGAAAATAGATGCTTTTAGGCTGTCTGACTGACGACTTTTCCAAGATCCGCCCTTAATGATTCGTTTACCTTCTTCCTCCGATGTAGTCCACTCAGCTACGTTGGTGGCTAGGTCGAATACTAAAGAAGGGCTAACGTCTAAACCTTGCGCACCGACCTCAATCGGTCCAGTCATCTCCCAATCAGCACTTGTCAATGGTTCGTCTCCCCAAGGAAAGGGCCACCCATCTCGTTGTTGGGCGGCAATCTCCCACTGCTCAGCCGTAGGCAGCGTTTTCTGCTTCCAGTGAGCGAAAGCGCTTGCCCCCAACCAACTAACCCCAACCACTGGAAATTGATCCACTGTTGTGCCTTCCTGCACCCGAAAAACATCACCGATCTTTTCGATTTTTACGTAAGAAGCCGAAAGGTCTATTAGATCAGAAACTGGCAAGTCGGTCTTGTTAAGAAATTGGACAAAATCTGCGTTGGTGACCTCATACTGATCGATAAAAAAATCCGGGTGATCTGCGGAAGTGATTTTTACCATACTAAGTGGCATTGAAATTGATGTTGTTTTTCTTTCCATACTTGTCGATTTTGTATTATCCAACAAGTTTTGTATCGGTAATTTTTGTGTTGGTGAATTCGGATTTTCTGAATCTGTTTTCTGAAGTGAACGGTTTACTCTTATTTCGATGGGCAAAACGATTACTGAAAAACTGTCGGTCAAATTTAACTGGTATTTCAGTTTCTTATTTGAACCTGAATTTAGGTTTGGTTTCCAAATCAAATTAGTCCTTTGCAATTTGGAGTTAACAGATGATCTAGTTTCTTCGATTGTCGTTTCAACTGTTTTTGGTAGAATTGAGAAGACCAGAGGATCTGATTCTGGGTCTTCAGCTACAATAGTCAATGTTAAATTCTCCCCAATAACGGTTTCAAAAGTTAAGGGCTCCGTACCAATGGTTTGGCCACCAACCGAAAGGAAACGAGGCGGCTGGTTAGCATCAACCTTAACGGCAAAACTGATTGGTTGTGAGCGGTTATCGTCTGTGATAGCATAAAATTGAAAATCGAATGTACCAACTTGGTCCGGTGTAGGTTCCCAGTTAAGCCAATTTTTATCGGAAAAAGTGGCATTGTTTGGGATTTTTCCAGCCAGAATAACAGCTTTTTGGGAAGGCGTAAATTTAACTTGTAAAGATCTACCAACGGTAATTGTTGTTGGTGGTTTAGGAGATAATTTGACTGTTGGTTTAAGTGTATCTTTGGCTGTTGACTTTATGAAATTTTGAGATGCTTTTGGTTGAGACTGAATTGTTTTTTTGACTATTTGTGGAGATTGCTTCTTTCCTATTTTTTTTAATGGAATAGGATCAAGAGAGTGACTAATAATTTCACCTTCGTTCGTTGTCACCCAGTACCGTTCCAAATTATTCTGCAGATATGAAATTGTTGTATAACCCTTCTGGGGTAATTTTCGTATTATTTGGTTTGATTGTTTTGAGATACTCCACTGACTAATCTGGCCACTCTTTTGAACCGTCAGTAAAGCGTCAGATCGCCCAAAACAGAAAGCTAGGAAAGGATCGGTTCTTCCCTCACAGACAGCAATCGCCAATCGATTGGATTTACTATTAGTAAAAGACTGATTAGTGTAAACCAAGATTTTGTTTTTTGACAATACTGCTACTAATTGACCTTTTTGATCAAATTGGATGGATTGAATCGATCCCACAACCTGATCGGTTTGCCATATTTTTTTTCGCTTGACAAAATTCCAGAGTGAGAGTAGTTTGCGACGATAGATCAAAAATTGTTGGCTAGGCAAGTGAAAACGGATTTGATCAACATGACTGTTGTTGGAACCAATGGTATAAATTGGGCTCTGAGACAACGCCAGATCATAAATCAAAACGGTTCCATCAACCAAACCAACATTAAGGTGATTTTCTATGAAACGCAAGTCAACAACTGAACGCCGAGGCGGAGTCAAACTGAGATTTGGGTGTTGAGAGCTAATATTCAAATCCAAAATATGAATTATATTTTCTTTATTAACATAAGCTAGTTTGGAACCAAAGATGGCTACCTGTTGAACACCTGCCGCTGGAATAGTTTTAACAGTTTTGGGTTTGCCAGATTGATCAGATGTTAATAAAGTGATTTGGTTAGATGTTGTTACATAAGCCGTCGCCGTTTCACTTTTAAAAACAATATCACAGCTTAGAATGGGCCCAGATGTAATCGGACGAGTTCTGCCATCAATAGTTAAAAAAATGGAAAGAATAAGAAGCGATAAAAAAAATACATACAGTCGTCTAATGCCAGATTTCATCATTATTGATTTCTCTACAACTAGCGGTCGTTTACCCACAGGTAATCATTATTTCGATATTGGCACGGATCTAATTTTATTTTCATGTGGTAATCAAATTGGAGATTTTTCAACATCTCCGAAACGACACTATCAGTTGGTTATCTGATTGTGAATACAAGACTTATTATACGGTCATCAATTTCCGAAAATCAGCGGGCCAGATGTTCTTAATCGCAACAAATTAGTGATGTATTTTTGTGGTTGCTTGTGTTCAAGGTTTCGGCTGGTCAGGTAGACATAACAGCCATTAATCCTAGTTCGTTTTCCTGATTCTTGTTCTCGGATTTAGACTGCCACTTTAACGTAGTTTCGGTAGTAGTTGACACAACGAATCAGTAGGGTGCGTAATCAATTAACTAGATCATGAATTACCAATCGATACTTGACTCAGGAACAAAAACCAATATCCTTTCTGTTGTAATTAACTCGATTGGAATGAGACTTTTCTTTGATCAAAAACGTTTGTATCCTCTCAAATATTTGGTTGTTTCGGGCAACGACTAGGCCAATATATCACCCTTGACCTTGGAAGAGTTAATGTCTTCTTGAATTTTGAGAAGTGTTAAAGTGCTACGATCGAATTTCCAACCAGCATGATAAACCTACCTGCTATAAGTGAAATCATCGTTTGCGAATGCAGGATGCGTATCAGGCTGGCTCATCATCAGTAGAGCTAATAATTTTTCATCTGTTGCTGACAAAAAAGCTGCTTACGTCCTCTAACCCAATGATATGTTACCGAAGACAGTGTGTGTTAACAAGGTAGACTCCTGTAATGCAGATTGATCGCTTGGTCGGATAGATAATGGTTGAGCTGTTCTCAGCTAGTGAAGGGCATAAACTTCCGTTCACTTGTCTTGCACGCAAGCAAAGGAATTCTACATTTGTTAGCAGTATTCGACAAAGACGGGCGCAAGTTAGAAATTTCAGTATTTCTAGAAGATTATCTCGGTTTTACCAACGGGTTTAGTTGTCCCCGAGGCTAAAAATAAGTGCTACTTTTTCGCCTGAAACTCCTAACTTTTGGGCGATTTCTGCTTCGTTCAACCCTTCTTCCGCTCGCATTTTTTCGGCTTTTTCTTTTAACTGTTCAATTTCGAGGTCGCTGATTTCTTCGATTTGCGTGCTGTCAATTTCTTCCACGGGTATTTCTGCGGTAGTTTCCATTGATGATTTGCCATTTTCTGCGTCAGGTTGGTCGGAGTCAGCACGTTCAAGGTTTGCTTGTAATAGATTATCGAAACCAGTATTACCTTCTATAGACTTTTGCTCCGCTAAATCATCTGAGAATTTTGCTGGCATTTCTTTTAAGATGACTTGTCGTATAATTTGGTGGTTTCGACGTAATCCCAACCCAATTCGCAAAAGTCCCAGCAAAATAATTAGATCAATGGGAATTCGAAGATAGTTGCGCCAAACTTCTATTACTTGAGACCAAATTGTCTCCTTTTCCGCCCGTTTTTGAACCTTAGTCTGAGGAATTTCTGGCAAGACTCGAAAAGAGAGGGGAAGAGCAGTTTCTGATTTTAAGACTTTTTCGGGTCTAAAATCGTTTTTTGATTTGCGTTGATTATTAGTCTTTTGATCTGCCTTTGTTTCAGATATTTGAATTTTTGTAGTTTTTTTGTCCGTTTGTGGGGGACGTTTTGGTTTTTGACTGAACTTAACCCACAGAACATGTTGTCCAGGTCGCATTTCACTGATCGTTGATCGGCCAGGTTTCTCGACCGATGAATAAATAGGATCAAGATCGGGTAAATGATATAGATAGAAAACCACATACAAACCAACCTGTCTGATATTGAACTTGATAACAGGGGACTTAGAATCAGTACTGAAATTGTCCCGAGTTCGATTTCTTTTTCTCTTATCAAGATAATTTTCACAACTGGCATCTTTAACATGAATTTCCAAGTAATTACCCTTGGGTGTGGCTGATGATGTGAAATTGAAACGTTGGCTGAAAATAGCAACAAATTTACCGTCGATTTTATTATAGTCAATATCTTCCAGTTCTTTTAACACCTTCTGTCCTTCTATTGAATAGACCAAGGAGAATAATAGCATCCCAAAAGCTAAATGAAAGTAGCGACTAAAGAAAATATTGCGTTGACATATCATTCTGATTGATTTAGGCTAAATCTGCCAGATAAATATGGCCATTTTTAATTTTGAAGGCCACTTTTTGAAAAAGTTCGGTCACCGGGAATTGATGCCATCCAATCTCAATCTTTACTTTTTCAAACACGGTATCATGTACCAAAATGTGTGGATCTGTTGGATGCCGTGATTTCGCTAGCTTTAGCAACTGAGCTAGGTTGTGTCTAGATTGCTTTTGCTGTTGTTTCTGCTGTTTCTGTTTAGACTTCATTTCTGGCAACCGCTGGTAAAGTTGGTGAGATCGAGAAGACAAAGTGCTCACGTCTGCATCCTCTAGAAAGAGAATATTCTTGTTCAGAGCTTCTAAATCTGTTTCCAGCTGTTTCATTAAGACTTGTATTTTTTGGCAATTACGACGGATCTTGGGATGGATACCAACTGATAAGGACGTTACAATACCCGCCGATGAACCAATTCTTTGCGCAACAATTTTCTCACTGGCCCAAGCAGTGCCTCCTACTATAATGCCATTTGACAAAATGATGTTTCGGCCCGCATTTAGCTCGGCTCGCATTGCGCTATTTTGAATTATAATATCGCCTCGACTATAAACAGTACTTTTTTCGATGAAACCAGATTTGGTCGAGCCGTTGACTACAACCTCACTACCATGGGCAATCCCTTGCTCAACAATAAGATGTCGTCTAGTTTCTATCTTCGCTTGTTGAATACCACCAAATACTTTTAAATTCCCACCAACTGTAATTTCAGACTTTTCGAGTATGTCACCCTGAATCACTAAATCCCCTTTAATCTGAAGCGGGGTATCCCGTTGATGCAAGTTTCTTTCAATGATGGTCGTTTTATATGTCACTTATCAAAAGGCCAAAATTATGGATTTACTATTGCTCCGATGACTGCAGAGCGTCTCGCAACCGAATAATAGCACTAGAATGGAGTTGGGAAACTCGACCAACAGTAATACCCAAAATTAGACTAATTTCCTGCATAGTTGCTTCTTCATTGTAGTATAAGCTAACGACCAGTTTTTCCTTTTCTGGCAGTTGATCGATCGAATCGGTCAAAAGCTCCTTTGTTTCCTGTAACTCGATTTGTTCTTGTATGTCGACTGCATAAGGGTCAGCCAGCCAATCGTTTACCACTTCCTCATTTTCTTCGTCTACCATTAAATCTTCGATTGTCAATATTGATGTGCAACCCACCTCAGCCAAAATTTCTTGTAGCTGCAGTTGTGAAATTCCAAGTTCCTCTGCCACTTCCGACTCTTCGGCTGGACGACCGGTTTTCTGTCTAACACTTTCGTAGGCTTTTTCTAGTTGACTGGCTTTGTCTCGGATTGACCGAGGAACCCAGTCTAAAGCTCGTACTTCGTCCAGAATAGAGCCACGAATTCTATGCCAAGCGTAAGTCTTGAAAATAGCACCTTTACCAGGCTGAAACTTCTCGATGGCATCCAATAAACCCATTAGCCCAACACTAACTAGATCTTCGAAACCATAGGAGGATGAGGCATAAATTTCCAAACGACGAGCGATCGTATTAACAATTGGTAAAAAATCGGTGATCAGTTGTTCGCGAGCGTCTTCATTTCCACCAAATTTATACTCGCTCCATAACTGATCTAACTGATCCATTTTGTTCTATTCCCGGCCAAAATTTTACCTTAATTTATAATCTAATTTTGGGCAATATTATTTGGTAAATTGCTACTTGATGTACTATCATGCCGATCGTCTTTATAAATAAATGATAGTTCTGGCTTCATTGACTGTTCGATAAGCCATCCACCAGCGTAACCTAATAAGCCGAAACTTACAAAGCCAATGATTGACCTAAAAAAGACGGTGTCAACGGAATGATGAGCTGCATAGCTGATAAAGATAGTAGTGCTACCAGCCCAAACACTGAGTGCATGTCCTATCTTTCTGGCAATCCAATTTTTGGGTAACATTGATTTCCTCTGGTTTATTTTTGCCGACCGGAAATTTAGTCGGCATTATTGGTCAGTACTTGGGAAAAAAAGTTCTGGTTTTCACCTTCTATTTTTTCTCTCGATATCCGACGAAGGTGATATAGCAATTTCTTTGCCAAACTCTGAAAACATCTAGAACCCCGTGTCTTAGGATGCTCTAATACAAAAGGTTGTTGACTACCTAAAAAAAGTGCGTTTCTAATTTTGGCTTCATAAGGAACGTACCCTATGTAGTTAATGCCACGAATACTAAGTTTGTATCGTTGACTAACTGTTTGCAATGTTTCATAGACTTCCTGACCTTGAGCCATACTTCTAACTTTATTTACAACTAAGTAAATTGTCTGGTTGGCCTTCCGGCGTGAGATGGTTTTGATTAAAGCATAAGCGTCAGTGTAAGCCATAGGGTCAGGTTCAGTAACAGTTAAAATTAGATCGGATGACAAAACAAAACTCAGCACGTTATCACCAATACCAGCTGGAGTGTCAATAATCAGATAGTCAATTGACTCCTCAAGTCGACTTAGCTCTTGAATTAAAATTTGTCTCATACCGGCTGGCAAATCTGCGAGTGCCTGAATTCCAGAGCTACCGGGAATAATTGAAACACCCAAAGGGCCAGTTAGTACGATTTCATCAATTCGTTTTTCACCAGTCAAGACATGTCTCAAATTGTACTTAGGGGTTAGACGAAAGAGCACGTCAATATTAGCCAAACCAAGGTCCGCATCCAAAATACCCACGCGGAAGCCTAACTGAGCCATAGAGATGGCTAGATTGGCAGACATATTTGTTTTTCCTACGCCACCTTTACCGCCAGTAATAGCAATGGTTTTTAAGCCTGCCAACCAAGTTTCAGATGATTGATTGTCATTATTATCGGGGAACGGTTGTCTAGATGGTAATTCCGAATGGACTGGATGCTGTACTTGAACGGTATCAGTTTTTTTTCGGTCTTGAATAAGTTGGCGAAGTTGTGTGGCTTGATCGTTTTTCAATTTCTGCCTCCCTCGGCCTAGCCTTTACGTTTTCTATTCTTTGCCGACTTTTTTTGCTTTTTTGCTTTTCTTGCTCGAGCCTGAAATCCACGCAACAAAAATGTAGCCATACGATTATGGCTAGCAATTTCAATATCACCAGCCACATCCTGTCCAGTAGTAAAAAAGGAGATCGGCTTCTTAAAACGAAGACTGCTGTTGAGGATCGGCCCAAGACAGTTGGCTTCATCCAACTTGGTAAATACTAGACGATCAACTCCCAAAGATCCGAACCGGCTGATCATGCTTTGAATGTCCTGATTGCGCGTGGTCATATTAATCAGCAAGTGGGTTTCATCTGGACAGGCTGAATTGAGAAACGATTCAATCAGACGAATACGAGGTTGGTCGAGTTGGCTTCGGCCTGGCGTATCCAGTAGGATCAGATCTGCGGAATTATGTTGGGAAATTTTATCTTCCAGTTCATCAGGTTCGTGGGCAACTTCCATTGGTAGAGATAGGATTTCAGCATATGTAGTGAGTTGTTCAATGGCACCGATACGAAAGTCATCAGTCGTAATTAAAACCACTTTTTTATCTTTGAATTTATATTGGACGGCTAACTTAGCAATAGTGGTGGTTTTACCAACTCCCGTTGGACCGACTAGTGCTACTATGGTTGGGGAGGATCGAAACTGGATACCACCAGAGGTGGTAACAATTTTCTTCAATAAAGCCGTTAAATGCTGGTGAATTGACCTTCCCTTTTCATCATGAAAACAGTCTTCCATTGCTTCAGCCAAATCATAGGCGAGAGTCTGATCAACGTCGTGCTTGAGGAATTTTTGATATAATCCGGTAACTTCGTCCGGTAAATCAGGGATATCATTGGCCTTGACGTTGTTGAGTAAAATATGTAGGACATCGCGAATTTCGGTTAGTTCGGAACCTAAATGATTGTAAACTTCAGATGATGTATTAGGTCGATTATTTGCTCGCGTTTGGTTGTGAGTTTTGGTCTTCTGTTCTTCAAAATCAGGGGGAGCTCCATAGGAAATATGTGGAGACTCACCTTCAGTTTCAAAATCCTCAGTTGAAACTTCGACCGAGTGCGAATCTTGTTTCGTTTCCATTTGCTGCGTGTAAGCGTTGGCTGATAGCAATGTATTCACCCGAGTGATCGCGTCTTTCAAGTTTTCAGGGTCTGGCGACTTTTGTTTGGGTCTAACGAGTGGAGCTGTCGTTTCGATTTCACTTTCAATGGCAATAATCAGCTCATAATTCGAGTTTTTATTCGGCTTTAATAGGCTTTTACCTGAGACTCGATTCATTTTAACAATGCTAAAATCTTCGCCAAATTCTTTCCGTGCTTTTTGTCGAACTTCCTTGGGAGTTCGACCATAGATTTTGTGAATTCTAGTTGCCATTTATTTCCTATACTAGGATAACCCCAATTCCACCCGACCAATTTCGCTCAATGGTATTGTGGCTGGAATTTCTTCAATCGATAATACCGGAATTGGTGCTGGAAATTGGATGCTGATAAATTGAGATAGGTATGCACGCACCACTGAACTGGAGCAAAGAATCAGTGGTACGGTATGTAAACCCGAAACTTGTGTTACCGTATTGGCAATTCCATTAACTAGTTCTAATGCCATGTTAGGATCTAGTGGCATAAACTCAAATTGGCCTGTTTCCGTTTGTGTTATAGCGGATCGGATCATTTGATCGATTTGTTCATCTAAACCGACATATTCCAATTCATCGTCTGATGATAGATACTGTCGGCAGATTTGAGAGCCGATTCTTTGCCTTACAGCTTCGGTTAATAAAACCACATCTTGCGAAGTGGTTGCGTGATCGGCAATCGCCTCCAAAATTAGCACCAAATCTCGAATAGAAACCCCTTCTTTTAACAGGGTTTGCAATACTTTTTGTATCAATCCTAACCCAATTGAAGAAGCCGTTACTTCCTCTACTAACACTTCATTCGTCTCTTTGACACGATCTAGCAAATTGCGAACATCCTGACGCGTCAGCAATTTATCAGCATGTTTTTTGATAGTTTCTAGTAAGTGAGTCGCCAGAATAGTTGATGGCTCGATGACTAGATACCCAGCAACAAGTGCCTGTTCTCTTTGTTCTTCGGTAATCCATAATGCTGGTTGATTGTTGGCAGGTTCTTGAGTTGGAATGCCATCAATCTCCTCTATCACAGAACCAACATCCATAGCCAAGAAATCGTTGACCCTCAATTCACCTTCCGCCATTGGTTCTTCGCGAATCATAATGACATAGCCACCGGCGGGTAAATCTACCTGATCTCGAATACGAATATGTGGCAACACGATTCCCAGCTCTTGGGCCAAAGTGGAACGAATTTGCTTAATTCGGTTTAGCATATCACCGCCTTCAGAAGGTGTAATTAATGGAATTATATTATAACCGACATTGAGATGGATTGGCTCCACCTCCAAATCTTCTGAAGCTTGTTCAATAGGCGTTAAGTCTTCCTCTGAAGTTTCTGTGTCTTCAGCTGGTGGTAGTTCTTCTAGCTCTTCTGTTTTGGCTTCACTGGAGATGTAGGCTGCACCTCCAATAATCACGGACAATAAAAAAAATGCTGAAGAGCCGAGCGTGATGCCAAGCAAGGCCAAAGCTCCAGAAGAAATGTAGAGCGGTCTCGTTTGAAGTAAGAATTGGGCAGCTAAAGATCGACCGAAGTTACTGCTTTCTGAACTCCGACTAATCAAAATACCAGAGGCAATAGAAATAATTAACGAAGGTAGCTGGCTGACCAGTCCATCTCCAATAGTCAATAATGTATAACGTTGAACTGCACTATTATCACCTGTCAATGGCATCCCATGTCTGACCACCCCGACGATCAAACCAGCGATGATATTAACGGCAGTGATAATTAGACCTGCAATCGCATCCCCCTGAACAAATTTGGCGGCTCCATCCATTGCTCCATAGAAATTAGCCTCTGTAGTTACAGCTACACGGCGTTCACTAGCTTCGCTTTCGGTCAGTAAACCGGCATTCAAATCAGTATCAATTGCCATCTGTTTCATTGGCATAGCGTCTAGGGTAAAGCGGGCAGCGACTTCAGCAATCCGACCAGAACCTTTGTTGATTACAACAAATTGAATAATAGTCAAAATAGCGAAAATGACAAACCCAACGACATAATCACCTCGGATGACAATGCCCGCAAAAGCAGCGATAATTTTTCCAACTGACTGCTCTCCAATATGACCTTTTGTCAAAATCAGTTTAGTCGAAGCCACATTGAGTGAAATACGGTAAAGTGTTAAAACCAATAATAGCGAGGGGAAAACCGAGAAGTCGACTGGTTGTAGGGTATATAGTACTAATAACAAGACGATCAGAGACAAAGAAATGTTAATCGCCAACAGCATATCTAACAGGAATGAGGGAAGTGGAATTAAAATTACTAACAAAATAGAAATAATACCAGCAACTAGAAAGAGATCACCATACCGAGATAGTGATGGGACTTGCAAAGTTCCGGCATTATTCATTAGTGTTATTTTCCCTTACAGACAAATGAGTTATGTTCAAAAGGTGAATATTTTTGTTTTAGACATGGTTATGTTGCTACGCTGTTTTTTTATTTCGGGCTTGGTAAATACGGGCCAAGACTTCGGCCACGGGTTGAAATAAGTCGTGGGGAATACTTTCTCCTAATTCGATTTCGTAGAGGGCCCAAGCCAAAGGTTTGTCTTCGACAACAGGGACTTCGTTTTCGAATGCTACCTCTTTAATTCGTTCAGCGATTTTACCCGCACCCTTAGCCACAACCAGCGGGCTTTGCGACTGCTCTTGGTCGTAGACTACAGCAATGGCGATATGAGTTGGATTGGTAATAACCACATCAGCTTCCGGTACGTCTTGCATCATTCTCTGACGTGAGGCATTCATTTGCCTTTGGCGAATTAGCGATCGTACTTCCTGAGAGACTTCGGATTCTTTTTGTTCTTCCTTAACTTCTTGGTGCGACATCTTCAGTTTTTGAGCGTAACTCCATCGCTGATAAAAGAAATCTATTACACTAAGAAACAGTAACGAAAGTGCCACCCGAAAACCAACCTTGTATGTTAAACTGCCTAAATAGATCAGCAATTCGCCAGTCGATTTTGAACCAGCGGTCTGAAAACTTGGCGCCTCTTGCATGATTGTTATTACAACAACAACTCCAATAATAGTAAACTTCAGAATTGCCTTTAGTGTTTCAACAAGGCCATTACGAGAAAAAATCTGTTTTAGGCCCGAGAATGGGTTAAGTTTATTGAATTGAAAGGCCAATGCGTCAAGGGAAAAAAGGGCTCCCACTTGCAAAAAGTTCGTCAAAATGCCCGTTACTGCCATTGTCATCAGAATTGGTGCAATAATGAGCAACATACGCAAGATTAACTGCACGAACCCGGTTCGCAAGGTCTGCGGATCCGGCGAAATATAGTTGAGTTGAGAAAAAGTGTATACACTGATGTCTTTCAAACCAACCAAGGAAAACTGTGCAAAGAACCTTAAAGTTAGTAAACCCAACAGTAAGGCAATAGCTGAGTTCAATTCCCGACTCTTGGGAACATCCCCTTTTTCCCTAGCTTGGTCAACCCTTCGTTGACTAGCTTCTTCAGTTTTTTCCTCTTCTGGCACTAATTTCCCCTCTAATTACCTAAATAAATACACACATTCAATTACAAAATTCCACTTCTAAGATTGAACCTATAATCAAAAGTAACGTTATTCGGTCAATCTTGTTTCAGCAGAGGTTGATTTGACAAATGATTATGCTAGTCTGGACGAAAACACTTCTATTGAAGATAGAAGAACAGGCTTGTGAAATAGATAAAGAACGATAGATGAGTCGATTCTTAGATAGATAAGAGTTAGAGCTATAAGTCGCAAATTTCGACTAACATTGATTTCAAATCGACAATAGCTACTGTTGATCGACCCGTTACCCAACCACCAGTCTCACCCGGATTGAGCAGCACCGATTCGCGATCAGCTTTTATTCGAATGGTTCTGATGTCTATTTTGTGCGTGTGGCCGTAAATTACGAGATCATATAGGCCACTAAGTGCGATGGGTTCGGCCAATTCTGGGTAGTGTACAGCACATATTCTTCGGCCAGCTATCTCAATATCGGCCAAATTATTGTGCACTTCGCCTATGTCTTGAAAACGTTTGTATAAGCCTATTCGTTCCCCATCATTATTTCCGAATACACCGATCAATTGACAGTGGAGTTTTTCCATTGGCCCAATAGCGAAGGGTGCCACAAAATCACCCGCATGAATAACCAAATGAACTTTTCGACTATTGAATAGATCTATCGCCTTTTCTATCATTTCCATATTGTCGTGGCTGTCTGAGAATATACCAATAATCATGATAGATATTTCACTCCGTATTTTGGGTTAAGCCTTGAACTAATCCCATTCGCTTTGCATCGTCAACGTCCATGGCACAACGAAATCCAATAGCAATGATCGGCCAACTATAAGTTTTCATGTTACCTTCTTCGTTTTTTTCTTTGACACTAAGGTAACCTGATGGCGGGCAGGCATCACGAGCAGCCGAACGTTGGTCGTCGAGTGGTCGCATCCAAGATCCACCTCTAACAGACCGGTAAGTACCTTGATAATTAACCATCTGACCTGATGATTTGATCCGAGTCAGCAGTTTTGGGTCATACCAGTTTGCACACCATTCCATTGCATTACCAGCCATGTCATAAATTCCGTAAGGGCTTCGCCCATTAGGATAGCTACCAACTGGTTGCAAGTGTTTGATTCGCGAATCATCAGCATAAACAGCAATCGGTTCGGATGATGGAGTAAAGTTAAGAATATTCCAAGGGCCATTAACTACTCCTTTTAGCTTGGTTCGTTGTACTTCCGCGAAACCGCGCCAAGCAGTATAGGAATTTAAGGCCCGGCCAGCTACTCTTTCGGCATTATTACATTTTTTACCGTCCCATTCGTTACCCCAAGGGTAAATTCGTCCATCTGTACCACGAGCGGATTTTTCCCATTCAGCTTCAGTCGGTAGACGTTTGCCTGCCCAGCGTGCATAGGCATAGGCATCTTGCCAACTAACCAAAACGACCGGGTGATTAGCAGTGCCGGTTGGGAAAGTGCCGCTTGACCAGTTATAAGGTTTAGCCAAATCATGGTTATAGTAGGGGGGGGGGTAACCAGTTTGAGTTACAAATTCATTATACTGAGCGTTAGTAACTTCAAACTTGACGATGTAAAAATCGTCTACAAAAACTTCAGTTTGTGGCATTTCATCGGCATAGTGTTCCAGGTTGGGACGAAACCCTTCTGGCATGGAATTGACCTCGGTTTTTGAGGAGCCCATATAAAAATCACTTGCTGGAATAAAAACCATCCGACTACCGTCAGCACACTGAATTTCGTGGGTTATGATGGAGTTAGATTTTGTTAGACCCACCTTTGGGCTTTTTGATACGTAGTACGCCAATCCACCAGCCGAAGCAATCAACAAAACTAACGCAGCCTGTAATAGACGATTCATCAATGTTAGTCGAGACTGTTATTACTGAATGACCACACTCGGTGGATTGATAAAGTCGTGATAGTGTTGGCTAACTTTTCCTTCAGTAGCATCACCGGCGTGAATATATACACGGAAGCGGAAATTCATTTGCGCTCCACAGGGCAATGTATAGGAACCATCTTTTGTACTATCTGACTCAAAAGTACCGCCACCAAAAATATTGCTCCCCATTAGTCCATAGTTGCGGACGTGCCAGTAGGTTGGGTGGCGGGGATTGGACAAGTGATCAAAAACAGACACTCCGACTGGCGTACCATCCACTATGCCAGAGTAGTCGCACCAGTGAGATTTTTTTCCCCAAGTCTCTTCCTCATTTATGCCGCCGAAAGAATTTTCAATCTTTCCGCTCGGGTTGGATGCATTCATTTGTGGGTTGACTCGAACAGTAATGATCCCACCTTCCTTAGTATCTCCAAAAAGAACATCGTCCTGATCTGCCAAGAAGGTAAGGTCCAAGTCAATGATTGCACGATCTTCAGGTAAGGCATAGAGACGGAAATTTTGGGTGTCTGACATTATCGGTGTTCCATCCTTGTCTTCCCAACTGTTACAAGTGTAGATTTTGCCAAATACCACACCTTCCGATTTTTGAGTAAAAGACTGGTGTACAATGCGGCCTGCATGTTGACCTTCGCTCCACAAATCGACGTGATTAACTTCTCCATAGGCAACGTAAAGTGATCGATGATGCACATGATCTTTTGAATCAGGTAAGGTTTCGCCTCGCGTAACTTGACAGCCGTTTGGCCCATGAATTGGGAAAAAATATGGGCGTTGTTGGGTCGTATCATAACGGAAGGTCGTAAAGTGCCGGCCATCAATTCCAACGGTTATTTTTTTGTCTCGTTCTGTGAAAGTAACCCCTTTGGCAACTGAATGAGGAGACGGTTGGGATAAGGTATAAGTACGAGTTGAATGAGCTGGTAAATCATCTACAACCCAGCACAATTCCCCCTTCTTTTTTTTTGTTTCATATTGGCCAAAAATTTGATGGCCATTTTGGTCGGTTAGGACGACTGGTCCATCATCGATACTATCAATTGGTCCAACACTAGCAGTTACAGGGCAACCATGTCGGTCATGTTCATTAGCTGAAACTACTATTTTCTTTTCTGACATGTTAGCTCCATATCGGTAGAACCACTTATAGTCGACTAGGCTATAAAAAAGATCAATGGGTCAGGATCAGGGCTTGTGAAATTGCAATCGCAGTTCTACCTAAATCAGCAATCATATCATAACACATAAAGGCAAAATTTCAAAAAAGATTCAGTATACAAAACAATAATTCTACCTTTTTCTACGTTGTTGGTTATTCGACCAAATTCTCAATTAATATTAGCCAGATTAACCAGTCGAGTTAAATATACCAATAACGGAAGCAAGGCAAGCAAAATTTTGGCTTCTATCAAGTAAGTTTCATAGCGACGTGTTGCCGGGTCTTCAGAACATGCTCGATCAATAAAATTAAGGCGATGTTCAATCGATGGGTGAGTAGAGAAAATTTGCAAAAACCATCGAGCTGATGATGGAACAGAATTTATTCCACCTAAATTCCACAGGGCACTCTTAAACCATGTTGGTTGTTGGGTCGTTTTGATTGCATACAGGTCGGCTTGATATTCGAAACGACGAGAAAGGAAGGGAAAGATGAGGACAAAGAAAACTAACAAAAAGGTAATAGTGTAAAAAGCCAATGCAAATGTTGAGAAGTCAAATAATTGCAAAAATGGTTCACCAATTACCGCGTAGAATAGAGGGTAGGAAAAAAAATAAGTCAGAGAAAAAACAAAGTAGGTCCAAATGTGTTTATAATGGATATGTCCAAATTCATGAGCTACAACGGTCTCAATCTCCTGAACAGAAAAATTATCTAGTAGGGTATCGGTCAGAAAAATTTGTCTTGACCAAGGCATGAGACCGGCCACAGCCGCATTAGCTATTTTGAGAGGGCCTGTCTGCCAAACTACAATATTTCGATATCTAATTCCATTTTCGTTGGCAAGCAGTCTCAGTTGTTTTGCTAATTTTTCGTTTCCAAGAGGAGATGTTGGCCAAAGTAATCCGAGTATCAGAGGAGCATAAATAAAAACAGCTAATATAGTTGTGCCCATTAAAAAGAGAGATACCCAGGGGTAACGATCTAAAAAAACGTGAACCGATTTTGGCATCAAAATGATGATGTCAAGGACAGCATAGTACAAACACATTGGTGTCAACGGTAGTAAGAGTAATTTGGCCTGAAATTTGAGTACTTCGTTCCGATTTTTGCAGGTCTGATTATTATCAACAATAGCGGCTTGTGCGAGTTGATCAAATTCGAAAGCTATCATACGAATCAAAATCACACCGACCAACAGTGGTAAAACAGCGATCGATATTTCCACAGTCAAGATGGAAAGCAAACCGGTAGAACTAAACAGTCGATTAGGATAGGAAAAAAAATAAAGGTTCAATACGTAACCAATTAAAATAAGAATTTCAAAACTGAGGAGAGATTTTTTTATGGCAAAAGACTGTCGAATACGCCTTTGGCGATTACTGGATAAAACTGAGAGAAAGATCTTACAGTAAAGGTACGCCAATATCGGAGGGATGAATATGATTGAGAGAATGCTAATCACGGCAATCCCAATTGCTATTTCGGTTTGTCTAGGTTCGATTACTCCAGCAAAAATAATACCGGCGACCAAAACGAAATTGATATGTCCCATCAGATAAACTCCAAAAACACAGTGTCAGCAACCATCAATCCTTTGGCTGTTAGGTGAAGTCGGTTGTTGGACCATTGTAATAGCCCCAGTTTTTCAAAACGCTCAATGATGGAACCAAATTCAGTTTCCATTGGTTCGCCGAACTGATTTTGGTAGTGACGTTGGTCGATTCCAGCCAATTTACGCAAGCCTAACATTATTGTTTCTGATTTCTGCTCTTGTTCTCCTAGCTGTTCTTGACTAGCAATAGGTTTACCAATGTCAACGGCTAAAATATATTCCTTGACGCCTTTGACATTGGTAAACCGATATTCGTTGACATAGCCACATGCTCCAGCCCCTAGGCCGAAATAGGCTTCGTTAAACCAGTAAACTAAATTGTGTTTAGCCTCCTGACCGGGTTGGGAAAAATTAGAAATTTCGTAATGTTGGTAACCTGCAGAAGTCAAATGGTCAATAGCCAACTGATACATGTTAGCTTCCAGTTCGTTGTCAGCTAATTTGAGATTTCCTCGTTTCCATTGATCATAAAACGGTGTTCCGTATTCCAGTGTTAAATTATAGGATGAAATATGGTCGGGCGAAAGTTTGATTACTTTCTGTACTGACTCCTGCCACTGTTCAATGGTTTGGTCAGGTAGAGCAAAAATTAGGTCAAGGTTGATGTTTTTAAAACCAACTTGTCTTGCCAAGCCATAACTTTCCTGAATCGATTCAACTGTGTGGATACGACCAATTCGCTCCAGAATGGCATTTTGCATAGCCTGAACACCAAAGCTCAATCTGTTAACACCAGACGATTTCATAACAACTAATTTTTGTTGATCTACCGTTCCAGGATTGCATTCAACCGTTAGTTCTGTTTGTTCGGTCAGTTCGAAGTGCTGGTGCAATAAATCAAATAGTATTCCCAAATCAGAGGAAGATAGGATTGACGGGGTTCCCCCACCAATAAAGACAGTGTCTAAATTTGGTCGATTGCTTGTATCAGGTACATACAAGGCCATCTCTTTTCCTAAAGCCGTCAAGTATTTTTCAGATAATACTTTGTGGAAAGCGTGGGTGTTGAAGTCACAATAGTAACAACGAGTAGCACAAAATGGGATATGAATATACAGCGATCTTGGTATATCTGAACTAGTCAGTTTGCGGAAAGGCATCGAGCAATGATAGCACTCAGCAATAGGAGCGTCAAGCATCGATTGATTTGCTAATTTGAGGCATGCTATAATCAAAATGATATTGAAGGTGACGATTAGATGATAGAAACACTTCAAAAACAAGGACAAATTATCATAATTTCTGGTCCTTCTGGTGTCGGAAAAACTACATTGGTAGAGGCATTATTGGAACAGTCATCAAATATGGTGCGTTCTGTTTCTGCGACCACTCGATCATCTCGTATTGACGAAACTGATGGTGTGGATTATCACTTTTTACCTAAATCTGACTTCGAGCGACTAATCAAGCAAAATGGTTTAGTCGAATGGACACAATATGGGGAAAATTACTATGGTACTCTACGATCTGTACTCGAATCGGCAATCCAAGTTGGTAAAGACATTGTCTTAACTATTGACGTTGATGGAGCCGTTCAGATGAAAGAATTGGGGTTGTCTTGCTTGCTAATTTTCGTTTTACCACCATCGATTCAAATTTTGGAGCAACGACTTAGAAAAAGACAAACTGAAACAGCAGCTGAACTAAATCGACGTTTAGAAAGGGCAAAGTCTGAGTTCGATTTTATTAAACACTATGACTATTGTGTAATCAATGACCAAATTCCCTTGGCCATTGGACAATTAAAAAAAATGATTGGAGCGGACCGCTTTAGAATTGACGAGAATGTGGTTCAAGCTGTTAAGCAAAAAGTTGCGACTACGGTATCCTAGCATGGAAGGAAAAAATATAGTTCTAGGCGTGGCTGGTGGTGTAGCAATACACAAGTCTCTCGATCTAGCTAGCCAACTGATTAAAAGAAAGGCAAGCGTTCGTGTTGTGATGACCGAAAATGCGACCAAGATGATACAGCCACTTCAGTTTCAAGTTATCTCAAGACAACCGGTATTGATTGACCTTTTCGATCTGACCGACAGCTGGAAACCATATCATATCGATTTAGCCGATCAAGCAGACTTGTTGGCAATTGTACCAGCCACTGCGAATATTATAGGCAAAATGGCAAACGGAATTGCTGACGATGCTCTGTCAACTACTGCCATTTCGGTTCATTGTCCGACTTTGATCGCACCAGCCATGAACGGCCACATGTATCAACACCCAGCTATGCAAGAGAATATGGCCAAATTGAAACGCCAGCTGGGCCCAAGAGGACTAAAGGTTGTCGAACCAATTTCGGGTATGTTGGCTTGTGGTTATGATGGAGTTGGCCGGTTGAATGAGTTAGATGTAATTATATCCGCAATTGGCGATGTGCTTATGAAAAAACACACTCCTGATCACCTAGATTTGGTCGGGAAAAAAGTGCTGGTGACAGCTGGACCTACTCGCGAGTACTTAGATCCTGTTCGATTTATTACAAACCGGTCAAGTGGAAAAATGGGCTACGCTATTGCTGAAGTAGCCCGACAGCGAGGGGCTAAAGTAACGCTAATAAGTGGGCCCGTTTCGATTCAAACTCCGACTGGTATTAGCCCAATTTCGATTCAAACAACCGACGAGTTGCACCAAGCTGTTATGTCTAAAGCTAGTTCGGCGGATGTAGTCATCATGGCGGCAGCTGTTTCTGATTACCAAGCCGAAACCATATCTGACCGAAAAATCAAGAAGACCTCCTCAACTGACGGAGTTATCCTGTCTCTTAAACCAACTATCGATATTGCCGCAGATTTAGGTCAACAAAAGAAGAAGGGACAAATATTAATTGCTTTTGCTGCGGAAACTGAAAACTTGATTGAGAATGCTCAGCGGAAGTTGAAATCCAAAAAGTGCGATGTAGTTATTGCCAACAACATAAACGACCCAGAAGCTGGGTTCGATATTGACACTAATGTTGTGACACTAATCGATCAACAAAACAGTTACCAGTTGCCCGTAATGTCCAAACATGAAGTGGCAAACAAGATTTTTGATTTTATTAAGCCTCAACTCCAGTCGATTTCAACTACTGAATAAGTCATGGTTAGTCTAACGGAAGAAATTCTCAATTTCATCCGGCGTACTGGGCGCTCACCGAATAAAAAATTGGGCCAAAATTTTCTTATTGACGTTAATGTACTACCCAAAATCGCTGATGCGGCTGACCTATCCTTCAACGATACCGTTCTCGAAATTGGTCCAGGTCTTGGCTTTCTAACGCAAGAACTAATACAGCGGGCCAAGCAAGTGATAGCTATTGAGATCGATCCTCACTTGTGTAACGAATTGGATAGTCGATTTGCTACTGTTTCTAATCTGGATCTAATCTGTGGGGATGTTTTGAAACAAGATTTACCTAACTTAATTCGGTCTAGTGGTATTAACAAGGTAGTTGCTAATCTTCCCTATAACATTTCGGGACCGATTTTGTGGTGTTTGTTGGGTTGTCCTCAACTACAAAATCTGGTGCTAATGATGCAAACGGAAGTTGCAGATCGTCTATCGGCTAGCCCAAATAGTAAAACTTACGGTGCTCTGACAGTTTGGTCTAGTTTGCACGCTGAATGCCAGATTAAACTAACACTATCACCACAACAATTTTTCCCAGTCCCCAAAGTCAACTCAAGTTTGGTGGCATTACGGTCCCGAAATGGAGACGAATCTGCAATTCAAGTTGCTGATATATCGTTGTTTCGCCAGGTGGTAAAAGGCTCTTTCCATACTCGAAGAAAGATGTTGCGAAACTCAGTCAAAGCCAGTAGCGTTCAAATTGATATGAAAGTGCTCGAATTAGCATTGAAAAAAGCTAGTATTAATCCTAATAGGCGCGGTGAAACGCTCTCACTTCATGAATTTGTTTCCTTGACTAATGCAATCCACCAATTACTCCACACCGGTTAAACGTTCTCCAATATATTTAATGAAAAAGGCGCCTTTTACTTATTATTTCTGGTTGATTTTACTAGTAATTTTTGGTTTGACCGCTTGTGTTTCACGATTAGATCCAAAATATCAAATAGCTAATTTGACTATCAAATACCAGCAGATGTTGCTCAATGATAACTCTTCTGACCACGAATGGCATATTTTGATTCAACAGTGGCAAAACATTGCCGAAAATCAGATCGGTAATTTGGCGCAAGAATCCCTTTGGGGTGCGGCGATCTGTTGGGTAGCATTGGGGCAAAAAAATAATAGTCAAGTAGCTATTTCCAGATCAGTGCAAGCATTGGAGGAGTATACAAGCAGCTATCCCAATTCACCTCATAGGGTTGAAGCCGAGTGTTTTTTGGGCTATTGTGCGAACAAATACAACCAACCGTTGGTAGCTATTCAACATTATCAGACTGTCGTTCAAAAATACCCTAACCACCCGTTGACGCCATTTGCCAAAAAAGACTTAATTGACATTTACACTCAACAGAAAAATATGACTGCTGTATTTCAGTTGTATAAATCCCTACAAGAATCTGAAGTAGCGTTTTTGGCAGGTGAAAGTAGAAGAAAACTAATTATACCTGCTATTGATTTGCCGACGATCGAGATTGCGCCTACGAAGCAACCGAATTACACAACCCAAATCACAGATCAACAATCAGCAACAATCGAACCAAAAGAAAAATTTACTTTACCATCGACTCAGAATTTTCTTGAACTCGAACCACCAGTAATCAAGGTGCCAGTTTTACCTGATTTGCAACAAAAACCGTCATTGGTTGAACAACTTGGTTTGAGGGTCAAATCAGTGGTGATTGACGTTGGGCATGGCGGAAAAGATCCAGGCGCTATCGGATCATTTGGTCCTGAGAAAACCATAGTATTGGAGGTTGCACGCCTGTTAAGCCACCATTTGGAGGAACTCGGTTACAAAACTCACTTAACGCGGGAATCCGACCAAGCCGTGTCCCTAAAAGAGAGAACAGAATTAGCAGGTAAGGTGTCGGCGGACCTATTTCTTAGTTTGCATGCCAATGCCAGCGAAAAGTCAGACGCAATGGGAATTGAAACCTATTATTTAGCTTTAGGATCTGACGAAACCTCAAAAATGGTTGCCTTGCGGGAAAATGCGGGAATGCAACAAAACCTAAAGGAATTGGAAGGTTTAATCACCACTATTCTAAAAGGCAGTAAGAGCCAAGAAAGTCAGCAATTGGCAGAGATAGTGCAGCAACAATTGATCAAAAGAACAACGGCTAACAATCGAGGGGTAAAGCATGCACCATTTGTTGTACTGACAGGAACGAAAGTGCCAGCTATTTTAATTGAGATCGGCTTTATCACCAATCCGACAGAAGCGATTAAGCTGAATAATCCTAAATACCAGAATCAAATAGCGGAAGCTATTGCTATAGGTGTTGATCAATACGCAAAGCGGGTGTCGGATTCTAACAATTAGCATTATAGTGAGCTTTTAAATAATGGAACCAATATGTAGTGATCAATTTCCATGGTAAAGGTACTTCGTCCTTGGGAAATTGCGCGCAAGTCCTTTAGGTTTTATTGAGTGGGACGTATGCATTGATGGTTTCTTGTCTGTTGGTTTTGATAAACTGATTCGATTATTCGGTATTCAGTATTTATGATCTTCCAATAAAGTTTAATTGTTTAGCTGGATTCCAGAACCAAAGATTATTTTTAAGAGTCATCTTAACAAAGCCGAAGAAAGATATATCTTCCTGCTTGTTATATTGTTTCCACTCTTTATAGATCCTTTCTGGCATCGAATGTGTTGACATCTATACCT
>CAYVHK010000009.1:0-3035 GCA_964451145.1 uncultured bacterium
CATCCATCAATTATAAAAGTATTAACTATTAAAAAGGTAGAAGGTATGAACGTTGGGGACAGGTGGTTGAGAGTTAAAGTGGCAATGCCATTTTTATTTATTGCACTTCTTACCTCTGGTTTATTTTCAGCTATTGCAGCCAGCGACATTCCAACCGCGAACGATACTATCAACTGGTTCAATATGGTAATTCAACTGCTAGGTGGGTTAGCCTTGTTTCTATTTGGCATGGAGCAAATGTCAGCAGCAATCAAAGCTGTGGCTGGTGATCAAATGAAGAACCTATTAGCGAAATTGACAACCAACCGTCTAGCGGGAGCTGTAACGGGCGCTGGGATTACGGCAATTATTCAATCATCGTCAGTTACTACCGTTCTAGTAGTGGGTTTTATTACTGCGGAGGTAATGACACTGTCTCAAGCTATGGGTGTCATTTTTGGTTCTAACGTAGGGACAACCATTACAGCTCAAATTGTAGCTTTCAAAGTTACCAAGTACGCACTACTGATGATTGCACTCGGCTTTGCTGCATTATTTATTTCCAAGGATGAGAAAATTAAACACTATGGTGAAATCCTGATGGGATTAGGTCTCGTCTTTTTTGGTATGAGTGTTATGAGTGCAGCAATGAAACCACTTCGGAGTTATCAGCCTTTTTTAACCCTCATGAGAGATATGGGCGGCAACCCAATTTTGGGAATTCTCGTTTCAGCTATTTTTACTGCTTTGGTGCAATCTTCATCAGCTACCACTGGTATTGTGATTGTGATGGCAAGCGAAGAATTAATTACCCTAAATGCGGGTATCGCTCTAATTTTCGGTTCTAATATCGGCACTTGTGTCACAGCACTGCTGGCCTCTTTAGGTAAGCCAATCGAGGCAGTTCGTGCAGGTCTAGCGCATATTTTATTTAATGTGATTGGCGTACTGCTTTGGTTAGGCTTAATACCATTTTTAGCCAATGGAGTACAGAAATTAGCAGCCGATATTCCGCGTCAGATTGCCAATGCCCACACTATTTTTAATTTAGTTAACACAATTATCTTTTTACCATTTTCTGGACTTATGGTAAGTATCATCGTTCGGTTAATTCCAGAAAAATCGGCCTCACAGTCTGAAGCTAAACATGTTTTATTTTCTGGTTATCAGAAAGCAGAATTGATCAGTGTACCTTCTATAGCTCTTGAGCAAGTGGGATATGAGATGCAAAAAATGGCTCAGATTATCAAAAACATGTTAGAGATAATTGGGCCGACCATGATCAATGGAAATGCGAATGAACCTGATTCAGTTGAGTCCAATCTCAGCCAAATAAACCGACATTATTTAGATGCTGAACGATATAAAGACGAGATTGATCAATTTTTACTGCAAATTTTGCGCAGCAACTTGAGTACAAAACAATCTGAACAAGTCGTTTGTCAACTCAATATTCTCGATCGTTTAGAACATATAAGTCAAATTATTCAGAATAACCTCGCGGATTTAGCAAGGGAAAAATCCACAGCGGAATTAGCGTTTTCAGAGGAAGGACAAGCTGAGTTGAATGACTATCATCAACACATAGTTGAGAGTTACCATTTTGTCATTCAAGCGTTTTCAGTCCAAGATCAATCGGGAGCTCAGGCAGTAATTGACGAAAAACCAACTCTGGTTAATTTAGAAACTATCTACCGAAACACTCACTATGATCGACTTCGTCGAAATATTCCGGAGTCTGAAACCACAAGTCAGTTACACTTGAGTTTAATTGACTATCTTCGTCGGATTAACTCTCAATCAGTTTCAATTGCCACAGAGATCGTCTCAGATTAGTTATCTATAGTTAACTAGCGGTAAGGCATGAGAGAGCGGGATAAATTACGCTTGTGTATTGCAGATTGAAACATATTAATGACCATGGATTAAACTGGCGATGAAAACAATCGGTTTTTTCATTAACACTACAAAACCTGAAACCTTTGAAATTGTACCGGCTCTCATCGCTTGGTTGCGAAAACAGGGTATTCGATCACTTGTGTCAAGTGACGAAGCTAAAACAATTGGACTATACCAACCAGAAGTAACTGTTAGTATAGCAACAACAGAAGAAGGGATTGATCGGGCTCAAGTGGTCACTGATAGTGACTTAATCCTAGTCCTGGGTGGGGACGGTACGCTCCTCAATGCTGTCCACACTGCCGGTATTGACCAAGTTCCCATTTTGGCCGTCAATGTGGGTCATCTCGGTTTTTTGACTGATGTAGCTCGGGATGAGTTGTACCCAGCTTTACTGCAGGTTTTGGCTGGCGATTACCAAATTGATCAGCGAATGATGTTAGAAGTTGTTCTGCCTAATGGTGAGAAACAGCAAGCTCTTAACGATGTGGTTATCCGTCATCCGATGCGACTGATCCATCTTAAAACGATGATTAATGGACAACCCTGTATTAACTACACTGCCGATGGATTGATCGTTTCAACACCGAGCGGTTCAACGGGTTATTCTCTCTCTTGTGGTGGATCTATCGCAGAACCGCATCTAAACGCAATTTTGATGACTCCAATTTCGCCTCATGATTTGACGGTCCGTCCTTTTATCATACATGGTGATTCCGAAATTCAAATTACGATTCAAGAAAATAGACCCCTAGTTGCTAAAGAAGTTCATCAAGCCAAGGCAAAGGTATTAGTGGATGGTCTCAGGGAAACCTATGCCGTTCAGCCTAATCAACCTATTTACATTCGCCAAGCCGATAAAACGATTCAACTAATTCGCTCGCAACGTCGGAATTACTATGATGTTTTACGAGAAAAGCTAATGTTCGGTGAAGGCGTTAACCGAAAAGTTACTGAACGTCCTGAATACGACTAAACTGATAATGAATACGACTATCGATTGGCCAACCCATCGTATCTGCCTCTGGTCAGGGCCTAGAAACGTTTCTACTGCGCTGATGTATGCTTTTTCGCAGCGAAACGACACTCAAATTATCGATGAACCACTGTACGGTCACTACTTACGAGTGTCTGAGGCCAAACATCCAGGCTATCTA
>CAYVHK010000009.1:3045-52492 GCA_964451145.1 uncultured bacterium
AGAAATAATGTCGGCAATGGAAACCGACGGACAACAAGTGATCAATAAAGTGATTTTGGGCCCTGTCAAACAACCGATTTTATTTATGAAACAAATGGCACATCACTTAGTGGATATTGACCTAGACTTTTTGTCTAAGACTACCAATGTACTACTGATTCGAGATCCGTTTGATGTAATACGGTCACTCGTGAACCAAATTCCCAACCCGGGCCTACATGATACTGGCCTCAAAGTACAAGTAGATCTGTTGAATCGATTTCGAGAACTGGAACAAGATTTACTGGTTATCGATTCAACTGACTTACTGAAAAATCCGTCAGTTGTGTTATCAAAACTATGCCAAAAAATTGGCCTTTCGTTTCAGAAACGAATGTTATCTTGGCCTCAAGGTGGCCGGTCCGAAGACGGAGTATGGGCCCCTTACTGGTATCATAATGTACATCGATCGACTAATTTTCAGCCCTATACCCCTAAAACCGATCCCTTCCCTCCACAATTGCACAACTTGCTTAATGAATGTAGGCCTCTCTACAAAACCTTAAAGTCCCATGCTATCGTCTGAAGAGGAAAAGGATAAATCAGGGCAGCCAATTTCGAGTTGGGTAGTCCCAACAGCTGTTTTTGTTACATTATCTTTTCTATTCGCTTGGTTTGGTTATAATCACCCAGAAATAGACTCTGAAAAAACAGTCGTTTGGTACAGTGTCTTACCACCTCTGTTAGCAATTGTAACTGCCATTGCTACTCGCCGATTATTCGTTAGTTTTGGCTCTGCTATATTATTAGGTCTAATACTGTCAGTTTTTTTTGTTGGCGAGACGGCAACGGATGGTAACTGGCTATCGAAATTTATTAATCAATCGGTACAAATAATCGCTACCACCATTGGTATTTCCACATCTGATCAATCCGTTAGTTTGTTCAACGGTCAAGTAATCACTTTTGTAATTTTAATTTTAGCTATGATTTCGGTATTAATGACCTCTGGTGGTTTACAAGGCATTGTAAACTCAGTCTCCACACTGGTAAGCGGCCGACGCTCAGCCCAATTGTTTACGGTACTAGCTGGTTTTATTGTTTTTATTGATGATTACGCCAACACCATGATTGTCGGTTCAACTATGCGACCGCTGACTGACCATCAAAAAATTAGCCGAGAAAAACTGGCCTTTTTGGTCGATGCTACTACAGCTCCCATTGCAGGTGTGGCATTTATCAGTACCTGGATCGGTTTTGAACTGTGGTTGTTTTCCAGCGTCGCTGAGCCTTTAGGAATTGAACGGGACAGCTACACAATGTTTCTGGATGCATTACCATTCCGCTTTTATTGCTTCATGATGATTATTTTTGTCTTAATTAATGCATTGACAGGTCGAGATTTTGGTCCTATGCGAAAGGCTGAAGAACGAGCCAATATCAGTGGCAAACTACTTGATGACCAAGCTGTTCCAATGACGTCGCCAGACTTATTTCATCTTAGTTGCAGTACTACAGTTCAAATTTCTTCTTTATCAGCCGTAATCCCTATTTTTTCCTTGTTTAGCACAATTTTAATAACTTTCTGGATTTTTGGTGGTAATAAAAATTCGATTTGGTCTTTGATCGCTTGGCGAACGGTAATCTCAGAAGTATCTGCTCAGGAAAAAAACCTGACCGTCTTAGCTATTTCTAGTGGGGTTGGACTATTAACGTCTGTATTGTGCGCAATTGGGATTGCTCGGCTAGAATTGATTCAAATTACACGAGCTTTAATATCCGGTTTAAGGAGTGGTCTGTTACCAACGGCTATTTTATTATTGGCTTGGACTTTGAAGTCAATTTGCGACACGTTGCACACGAGCTATTTTTTAAGTCAAATTATTGGTGAAAACATTGCGCCTGAATGGTTCCCAGCAATTGTTTTTTTGTTAGCAGCAGTAACTTCATTCACAACTGGAACAAGTTGGGGAACGATGATGTTACTAATTCCAATAGCAGTGCCAATTTCCTTTGCCTTAGAAGGAAACCGTTACGGATTAACGACTATGATTTGTTTAGGTGCTGTGCTAGATGGCTCAATTTTCGGTGATCATTGTTCGCCGATTTCAGATACAACCATTATGAGTTCCATCTCAAGTTCATGCGATCATCTACATCATGTCCGAACGCAATTACCATATAGTTTATCCGTTGCAGCTATTGCCCTATTAGTTGGATATTTGCCAGCCGCTTTAGGTGTTCCACCCCTGATTAGTTTCGCTTTGGCAACTGTATTATTAGTGATTATCTTCCGTTTTTTAGGCTCTGTACCAACAACAAACAATTCATAAAAGCCTTGACATCACTTAAGCCGTAACTCTAAAATGCTTAAATCTTATGAAAAGTAAGTTGCCTTTGGCTTTTTTATCAATGGAGAATTAATAACTTGAGTATTCAGACAACAGAGGTCGCTCCTAACGCAACCTCAATTCCAATTTCTTACACTACACCCGAACGTCTAGTCCAAGACTTCGCATGCCGAGGATTAGTAATTTTAGCTCCAGAAAATTTAGGTGTTCCGCTTGAAATCCACGACCAAATTTATCAGCAAGAGAAACAAGCTATCAAAGACCGACAACGAATTACTCCTTCATCCATACCAGATGTGCTGACAATTATTAACTCCCCAGGTTTGGTTAAGGCTTGCAATCAGCTAATAGGCGAAAATTGGGCCATTGTACCTTTCACGCACAACGCATCCTTTACTAGTGGTGGACACGATCAACATTGGCACAAAGACGATAATGGTCCTTATAACGGACGAAAACAACGACATCACCAAGCCGTGCAAATCGAAATGCTGTACTATCCACAAGCAGTACGTGAGGATATGGGACCGACAGCAACTATACCTTATTCACATTATTGGACTTTTAATCACGAGGAAGATCATGATAACTTTGCCGGTGCTGATCACCTTGATTTCAACTATCAACTTAAAGGTATGGAAGGACAGCCAGTCAGTGGCCCTAACTCCAAATACGAAATAGAAGACATTATTCATCGTCGAACAGCACACGATATTCGAATGCGCACAGCGGTTACAGATGTCGATTGGCCTTTGGTTAATTCTTTTGAAGCGGCTCCACTGTGGGCCGGTAGTATAGTTTTATATTCTCACAATACTTTCCATCGGGGTAATCACCGGCGTGACGATTGGCGAACATGGCAAGATAATCCACGTTTCATGTGGCGATTTTGGCTTTATCGTACCAGTGATCCCATCGTAGTCAAAAGTCCTAACCATAATCCAGCACTATCTGTTGAGTGGCAACCGCTAGGCGTTGACCCACTGACTGGAATCGACTTGGCCTCTACCAGTGATGATGTAACAACTGTCTGGCAGTACCATCATCATTGGATTCAAACGGGTCAAAATCCGCCATCTCAATCTAAGAATATAAACGAAAGTCAACTTGAAAAAAAACAAAAAGTTGATCAATTGACGGATCAATTGGGCTGGAAAGGCAATTCAGCTGAGCCAAATCGTATTGGAGCTGCCTATAAATTGGCTAATCTTGACGATATCGACCTAGCTATTGAAACGCTGGGTCAAGCCTTATACAATCAGCGGGAGAGTGTCCGTCGGGCCTCTACTTACGGTCTGACGGCTATTGGCCCTGCAGCCACTGAAGTCCTGATTTCAGCTGCTCTGTCTCCAATCAAATGGGTACGCAAGGCAGGCGTATACGCTTTGGGCGATGCTAGTCATTTGAATGAATCCGTTTTGGAGGTAGTTGTAAACTGTTTGCAACACGACCCTTCCGTCTACGTCCGTTCAGTCGCCGCAGGGACACTTGGTTGCCTCGGGCGCCGAGCAGTGGCCACTGGGAATGGCCAATCACTAATCCCTAACTGCTTTAACGCATTGGTTAAGAGCTTAGAACAAGAAGAAAATCGCTTATCCATGGATCGGGCTCAACAACGAAGTATTAAATTTGTTCGGCCAACTGACGATTGTGATGTTTGCGAAGGTAATGGAATCGATTTTGGTTTAGATCGATTCCAATTAGTACGTTCGGCCGTACGAGAAAACGCTCTCTGGTCTATGGTGATCCTCTCTTCTCATGGCGCTAAAATTGCTGGAACTGCTTTAGAATCAACCATAACAGCTTTGAAAAAAGTCATTGAAACAGATGAAAATGTTATCTGTGTTGGCTATGCGATGGATGCTCTGAGTCGTTTAGCCTATCTGCGATCAGTGAATGAATCCATTCCGGCGGTGATTCAACTAGCAGCAGATTTGACAGATATATTCAAAACCTCGCCAGTTCACAGTTGGGAAGCATTGGCTCGAAGTGGATTATCAGCTGAAAAATTAGCCGAATTGAGTGCACAGGTTTAATTTTATGCGACCTAACCTAATTTTAATTATGACTGATCAAATGCGAGGCGACTGTCTGGGTGCTGATGGTAACGCATACATCGAAACACCTAACCTCGACTTTCTGGCTGCAAACGGTACACGCTTTCGTCACGCCTACACCGCTTGTCCTTCCTGTACTCCAGCCCGAGCGACACTCATGACAGGTATGAACCAATGGCATACTGGCATTTTGGGCATGGGATCAGGTCAAGGGCCAATGCCGAACGATTTTCCGTATACGTTGGCTGGCCAGTTGTCTTTGGCTAATTATCAAACTCATTTGGTAGGTAAAGGTCATTTTACCCCACAGCGATCGAAAATGGGATTTGATAGCCATGAGCTTGATGAGTCGGGGCGAATGATTACCAATGGACTAAAAGACGAATACCGCCAATGGTTCGACCAAGAAAAAAAACGAGACATCAGTCCTGATGATCATGGTGTGGATTGGAATTCATGGATGGCCCGACCCTGGCATACCGAAGAATACCTACATCCTACAGCTTGGACTATGAATAGAGCCATACATTTCCTATCGCAGAGAGATCAGCAACGTCCTTTCTTTTTGAATATCTCTTTTGCTCGACCACACTCGCCCTTTGTGCCACCCAATAGTTATTTTGAAATGTATCATCAAGAGGAGTTGCCTACACCATTTTTGGGAGAGTGGTCTTCCGCTCATGACCAACCCCAAACAGCTATCAATCCTAACGCTTGGCGAGGAAAGAAAACGGCTCGGCAAATTCGGCGGGCGCGGTCCGGTTATTACGGTGAAATTTCATTTATTGACACTCAAATCGGTCGACTAATGAATTGGTTAGGTCGCTATCAGGGCGCAACCTTGACCAACACATGGTTCGTTTTTATTTCCGATCACGGCGAAATGCTAGGCGACCATCATTTGTGGCGAAAAACATACGCCTATGAAGGAAGTGCTCGCATTCCTTTTATCATCACCCCGCCTCGTGGAAGTGGATTAGTCAATCGGCCGGTAGCTGATGAAGTAGTTGAATTAAGGGATGTTATGCCAACGTTACTATCAGTAGCTAATATCGATATACCACCTACAGTTGATGGGCAAAATCTAGTTTCCTTGCTAAGTCAACCCGCTGCCGAATGGCGTAATTACATTCATGGCGAACACTGCACTTGTTACTCAACCGAACAGGAAATGCAATACGTAACGAATGGAAAACGAAAATTTGTGTGGTTACCCCGAATCAACCAACAACAATTTTTTGACCTGACTATTGATTCAGGAGAATGTCATAATTTGATTGATGAATCTAATTATCAGAATGAAATTGAGTTATGGCGAAATTATCTGGTCCATGAATTAGAAAAACGAGATTGCGGTTGGGTTAATCAAGGCCAACTGGTCTCACCTCCACCGACGGCTCCATTAGTTTCAGATTACAAAGAGATTCGATACCAAGGTTGAAAATAGGAAAAATGCAGTTACGGATGGTACGACCTGACCTCGACAATTTGCCCCAGTTGCAAATTCCTTGCAATTATAGTTTACGTACGTACCAAATTGGTGACGACCAGCATTGGGCTAATGTTATCAACAACTCATTCGGGGGTAGACGAACTGCAACTGACGCAAGATGTGAGATTATGAATCATGCTATTTTTGAGCCTGAAGGCTTGTTTTTCTGTACTCATCAGCAGCAACCTGTTGGTACGGCCTGCGCTTGGCGTTGGCATGATCCAAATGAAACGGAAATTGGGCAATTACACATGGTTGGCGTGCATTCCAACCACGCGGGACATAGACTGGGTCGTTGCGTTTCGTTGGCAGTTCTTCACCACCTGAAAAGACGTCAGTATACTTGTGCTATTTTGGGAACCGATGACTTTCGACTACCAGCTATCAAAACTTACCTCAATCTTGGTTTTCTACCTATTTGTGTTGACGACGACCAACCTGAACGCTGGCGAAATATCGGTCCTAGATTAGGGCTTCCACCATTAGAGGATGGGATGAATCAGATACGGTTTAAACTGCCAAAACCTATCATTCGCCGAGTTGTTGACCCTAGATAAGATTGTTTTGACCAAAAAGGTAAAGATAAAATGGCAGCTATTAACGTTGGGTTCGTTGGACACGATGTTCACTTAAATGATTATATTCAGGGGTTTTACCGCCATTCACAAGTGAGTACAATGGGTTTTTGCCAAACGGAAACCCCACCCCGAGAAACAATTAATCAAATTTCAGAAGCAGGAAAAAATTTTCAATCATATCAAACTACCGAAGAATTAATGGGCGACGAGCAAATCTCAGTAATTATGGTTTGCAGTTCAGACCATTTGCATGCTAAACATGTCCTAATGGCCCTTGAAGCTAATAAGCACGTATTATGCGAGAAACCGTTGACAGACAATTTAAAAGCTTGTCATCAGCTAATACAAAAAGTTAAACAGACTGGTTTAACTTGCATGGTAAGCCAGTTTATGCGATTCCAACCCATTTACCAACGTATCAAACAAATTTACGACCAAGGGCATATTGGCCGTGCTTTTTTTGTTGAGGGTAGTTATATCCATGACATGCGGCCTTACTACCAACCCATGACTTGGCGTTCTGATCCCAAGAATCCACAAAACATCTTGATAGGTGGAGGTTGCCATCCATTGGATTTGATGCGTTGGACAGTTAGTTCGGAAATAGTGTCAGTTCATGCCTACTCTAACGGTTATGCTTTGCCTGATTTTCCGTTGGATGATTGTTATATCTTCACATTTCAGTTTGAAAACGGTTGTGTCGGTAAGCTATTAGCTACCAGCGGTTGCCGTGGGCATGGAATGGGCGAAGGTTTTTTGTCCATTTACGGCACAGAAGGCACAATTTGGAAAAATCAGCTCTACAAGCCGGAGTATTCTCAACCACAAATGATTGAAGTTATCGAAGAGGTTCCGGCCATTACCACTGCTGTTGATTACTTTTTGGATAGCGTAATAAATGGTATACCACCTCTCATTGATATTGTTGACGGTGCAAAGACTGTTTCGGCGTTAGTAGCTGGGGTGAAATCAGCCAAAATTGGACAACCAGTTCGAGTTGATCAGTTAACCTAACTTTACACTTACTTGAGTATGACCATCTGGCGAGTAGAATTAAAATCGGCAGCTTGAATTTGGTAAAAATAGACTCCACCTGAAACCATCCGACCGGTTGTGTCTCGACCATTCCAATAAGCGGATCTTAGCTTTGACTGGTAATAACCAGCCGATTGCCAGCCCAAATCCAATTGATTAACCAGTTGGCCATTAGCATTATAGATTATAACTATCACTTTCGATGGTTGAGCTAAGTAATAGGGAATCCAAGTTTCAGGATTGAACGGATTAGGGAAATTTTGCCCCAGTTGGCTGACTAATGAAGTTGATGTTACATGATCTTCGGTTTTAATCTCTAATTCTGATAGTATTAGTTCAAGTTGAGGGGCCGCCAATCCACCATCGCCAAAATGTCGAGCGACCAAAATAATGTCGAATATATTAACAGCACCATCATCGTTTATATCGGGGGTTGGATTGATAACTGGTGGCCGAGGCTGTCCAAAGAATTTAGCTACATAAACCAAATCAATAATATCCACCAATCCATCTCGGTTCAAATCCCAAGCGGGGAAATCCTTAACGAAAATAGGGCCTACTGTTTGACTCCAGTTACTTTCTTTTTCTACCCCATTGACAGCTTTGATTCGAGCATAATACTTATAACCCGCAGTCCCTAAAAAAGAAAAATCTAAGTGGGTGTTGTAAATTTCTGACCCTTCAATTGTTGTATCGACCCACAACTTATTTGACTTCGAAAAGGTGCGATTGTCAACATCTATCTGGATCAAATATCGGTTAATTCCACTTACCTCGGCCAATGCAGGCCAAGATAAAATAATTTTTCGTTGAGTCAGAAGAGGCTGATTTGGCTCGACTGAAACTTCTGGAACTAGCCATTCTACAGATTTAACCGTCTCCGGTGGGGTATTATCGACTTGTAGCATAAAGTGGCTGGTATTAGTCCAATAGTCAAGTTGATCTTTCGCTCTCAGATGTAACCACCATTTCCCGTCGTTCAAACCTTTTAGCGTTAGTTGATTGTTTCGTATCAAGGGGTCAGAAATAGTGTCAGGCTCAGTTTGGGCTTGGTGATCCAACACGAAACTATAACGACGACTACTAATGACTTCTGGATTCGTTAGAAAATAAAAGATGGGCGAACTGTTTGTGTACCACAACTCTGGATTGGGATGAGTTGGGGACTCAATTTTTGGAGGTAATAACGGCGTATGATCAACAATTACTATCGTGTCAGAATAAATACTGGTGACCTCCCCCCTTTCATCTTCAACACGTGCTAATAGATAGTATGTACCATCAAAAACAAAAACCGTATTCCAATGAAAAACAGAAAGGTTGGAAACAATATCGGTCTTAATCGGGTTGGCCCTTTGCATGTTTTGGTCAATATCATAGTAAAGATCTACCTGAAAATCGTCTCCATCAGGATCATTGGCCTCCCATTCGATCTGAAAAGATTTATTGACAAGAGTTCTATTACCATTCGGAAAAATAAACTTGAATTGAGGTGGTGTGTTGGGCTTTGATAACGTATGATGTGTAGCATAAATATTCTCCAAATCTGCCAATTGTGGAAAATTACGTTTTCGCCATGCCATGCCAATATCGGTAATTGTTTTGGGTTGATCTTCGACTAAGATTTGCCATACCAAATTAAATCGATTTTGAATCATGTCATCATCTACATGTGGTGTTAAATCTATACTTTCTGCAGTATCGAAAATATCCCACAGAATACTAGCAACACTGCCTTCCACAATTCCACCATCTCGGTTCTTACCATTTTCATCGTTACTACCAGTCCACCAAGTGTTGGTTTCAATATTAGGAAATTGTTCTTCCCATCGACCGGTTACATTCAAAGCACGGTTATCAATAGCGGCTTCTAAAAATTCTGACCAACCTTCACTGAGAGCAAAACCAGCATCAGATACTGTTTCCAATCTGTGCCCCCCCTGATACTGGCCACGTGGCACATTATTGTATTCATAACCGTAAGCTGCCATCATCACGGCATGACCATATTCATGGTACATGGTTATATTGCGCCACTGGTCAACACCACCGGCAATAGTTAATGTTTCTCGGGTTACACGGCCACCAAATTGAGTAGCATAATAATAGGAAATTTTTCCACTACCAGGCCAAGTAACTTGAATTGGTTTCGAACGTTCCCAACCAACTTGATCTACAAAAAAAAGGTAGGTCTTCAATATTGAGTCGATGATATTACCTATACCACGATCGGCATTAGTAGCTGACAAAGTTAAGTTGATCGTCACTTCTTGATCATCAGCTATGTCAACGACTGTATCAGATTTAAATTCGTAAACTCTCCAACGCCGGTTGACAATCGTCAATACTCGATTATCGGTGGTAATAACTACATGTAGCTGAGGAAGTTGATTAGGATTAATACTGACCGATTGAAACTGATATTGACCGCTTTCATCAGAAAAAGTGCGGCCGAGTTCTTGACGATTCTGGTACAGGCTGACTCGGACTTGTTGAAGTGGTCTTAGCTGACGAACATTATCATTAAAATATTCTAACTGGCCGTTAACCATAACACCTTGACCAGCTAACCTTGGTCGTATTTGTACCCGTGTCGGTATTTTTAAATCTTGGTTATGATATTCAATGGGTTCCAATGAGATACTGGCACCTGTCGAATCGGTCTGCAAATATAGATAGAAATGATCAACAAATTGGTAACCTGCCGAGGTAACGGCATAAACTGAGGCTTGGAGTGGATAGTTACCGTTAAGTGTAATCTGTATGGGCAAACTTCTACGGATAAATCCGTAAGCTGGTAAGTAAACCTGAGTTTTTATCAATTTAGGTAATTCAGTATAAATACCATCAGGAAGACGAAAAATAATCTCAATTTTAGCCGATGTATCTAAATTCGATTCTAGATTCAATGCTAGAGTTGCCGTTTGACCAACCATAGGAGCACTATTCAAATCTAAATATCCGCTAAGAAGACGTGTGTGGTCTCGACCAGCATAGACCAATTGGTAGGATAGAAAAATCAGCAAACAAACGATAATTCGTTTGTCCGAAGTTATTGTTTGCGAATGATTGCCCATTTGGTTGCTAATTTCATCCGAGTAGAAACAATTGTATGGTTACGTTTAATATTATGTCGAATTAACTCAAATACCACATCACTTGAGTTAACCAGTTTGACCGGCCCTAGATCGGGGGCAAGCCACATAATACCGGCTAATTCCATGCCCAGTACGGGCGAATTCAAAACGTTATTTTGTTTGATTTTTAAACAGTTTTTGAACTTTCCGGCGGGCACTGATATAGTTTCTACCGATATAACCTCTTGATGGTTTTGGGCTTGAATTTGTCCTAGAAGGGGTAGTTTGACCGAACCTGTAACAGTCCATTTTGAACCCTGCTGAATAGGAATAGGTAAGAAAATTTGGGGGGGAATATAAGGAAGATCGATTTCGCCAACTAAGCCAAAAGTGAATGTAGCTTGCACAATTTTAATGCTATCTGTTTCAGGTCGAATAACGAAACGGCTATATCCGGTTTCCTCTTGGGGCGGATTAACCTCTTTAGTTTGATCAATGAGTAGGCGATAATCTTTGTTAGCATTAGCCTGAATCCGTAAAGTTCGCTTTTCAATACCGTCAGTACTGAGAAAAATCCATTCATTGCCAATATTATCCGGATAATAAGTTTGAGCTGATAATTCATGAATCATTCCGATTCCGTTGATTAGCAAAAAATAGAAAGTTAGTAGATAAATTGATCTAACTCGTAACTCTTGGGTATTGAATTGCAACTACTTTATCCTTTCACGTAGCAACGACGTTCAGTTCGATGGTAGCCCGTAATTGAATGCTAGTATACAGTCACACCGAGAAAAAATTCAATTAACAGAAAAATTATGTGTTTAATTTTTCATCCTTGCGATTCATTGTTATCATTGATAGAATGAACAGCTGCCAATTTTTCATCTTTTCTTTGAAAATTTTATTACGTTCTAATTCTTAATTTCGAGACTCTGCTGTGTCAACTAAACCAACCTGTTTTTTCTGTTTTTTTCTATTCGTAATGGTAATTTTTAGAATATCAGCAGATAATCATTCATCTATTGCCAACAACTCAAATCTGTTGATCCGGCTAGACCATCGGTTGTTCAATGTTATTTACGATGCTGATAATATTGAAACTATTCCACATCAACTGATGTTGGGTATAACTCAATTGGGAGACCCTAGAGGAGTGTTGGGTGTTTGTGCCCTACTGACAGCATATGGCAATGATGATCGAAAAAAAACTGGTAAGTTATTAACTTCTGCTTTTACGTTGTCAGCATTAACCATCTGGTCAAGCAAAAAAATATTTGGTCGTCGCCGACCACTTGACCAATTTAAAAGAAGCGAAAAACCCGAGTCTTTTCCTTCTGGGCATACTAACTGCGCGTTTGTCGTTGCCGCCATTTTGTCTAATCGTTACCCAAAATGGAAAATTCCACTTTATTGTAGCGCAGGTCTAGTAGGTTTTTCTCGCATTTATCTTGGTCGGCACTATCCACTTGATACGCTGGTAGGATCACTCGTTGGTACAACTTCCGCTTATCTAGTTTTGAGATATCACCAACCAATTCTGAGTTGGGAATTTTAGATAAAAACAAAGGTTTAACAACGGAAATTCTATTTCGATTCCGTTTTTTTAGAGCGATTTAGGCACCGAGTTGTCTGAGTACTTGAAAAAAAGTGGGAAAAGTTTTATTAACGCAATTAGGATCTTTAATTCGAATGCCTGCTTGCTGAGTACCTACTAGTGAAAAAGCCATCGCCATCCGATGGTCATCGTAGGTCTCAATTTCGGCCGGCTGAATTTGACAAACTGGTTGAATTTTCAAGCCATCATCAAATTCGGTCACCGTTACTCCAAGTCTTCGAAGTTCCGTTACCATAGCTGTCAGGCGATCTGTTTCTTGCCAACGAACATGTTCAATATTGCGAATAGTAGTTTCACTTTTGGCAAAAGGAGCAATAGCAGCTAGTGTAAGGGATGTGTCAGAGATAGAATTCATGTCAACATTAACTCCCTTAAGGGAACCATTGCCAGATACTCGAATTCCATCAGCTAAATATTCCACCAAACAACCCATTTCCTCCAATACTCGAACAAATTGGATATCACCTTGTGCTGAACTAATATGAAGATGGTTGACAGTCACTTGTCCACTAGTAATTGCAGCTAAAGCAAAAAAATAAGAGGCGTTGGAAGCATCCGGTTCGATAGCATAATTCTGGGCTGAGTAGGTTTGTCCACCATCAACCAAAAAGCGACGATATTTATGGTTAATAAAATTAGCACCGAACTCGCTCATGACAGACAATGTAATATCAATATAGGGTTGTGATATTAATTTATCGGTTAGTTCAATTTGCATACCATTTTTTGTAATGGGAGCAATCATCAGTAATGCTGTTAAAAACTGGCTACTTTTGCTGGCATCGAGTTGAACAGAACCGCCGGTTAAGCCCTCTGCAGAAACTACTAAAGGAAATCGTTTATTGTTTAGTTCTGATTTGATTGATACCCCCAATTGCTGCAGAGCATCCAATAAATCAGCTATCGGACGATTTTCTCTCATTGGGGCTGCACCATCGAAGCGATAAGAGCCATGTCCTAATGCCACATAACAGAGCAGAGATCGGGAGGTTGTCCCAGAATTGCCAATGTCCAAATCTGCCTTAGAAACCGGTATGCACCCACCATTACCAGTGACACATACCTGACAATTGTGTCGGTCTCTTTTTAGAAAAGTTCCCAATTTTTCTAGTGAGTCCAGCATTCGTTCAGTATCATCGCTAAATAATACCCCCGACAATTCGGATCGCCCTTTTGCTAAAGCTGAAATCAATAGAGCTCGATTAGTATAGCTTTTAGAACCAGGTACATCTACATTAGCCGCAACTGGCGCTCCAATCGGCTGAATTTCAATCATGTCTGACATAGAATTTAAACTAGTATGCCTACTTTATCGGATCATTCTGAAAATAGACTGGATCCGGCTTGACCCACTCATCTTCACCATCGCTCCAAACTTCTCTTTTCCAGATCGGCACAATTTGTTTAAGACGATCCATGGCATATTTACAAGCGTCAAAGCCGTCCTTACGGTGGGGGGAAGCAACACCAACAGCAACACTGACTTGACCAACATCCAGTCGGCCAACACGATGAATCATGGCAATGCGTTTGATGTTCCACTTCGCCTTGACTTCAGCAGCAATTTCGGCCATTTGTCTCTCTGCCATTGGGGCATAAGCTTCGTACTCCAAATAGGCAGTAGATCTACCCTTTGTATTATCTCGAACTGTTCCCAGAAAAGTAACTACTGCTCCTGCATCATCCCCTTTTATTGGGTCTATGACATCTTGTGCTACGATGGTGCTATTGGTAATTTTAAATAAGTCAGCCTCGATTAAGTTTATTCTTCCACCAGAAACCGGTGGAATTAAGGCCACTTCATCACCAGCTGACAACCGAGTGTCTAGATCAACAAATTCCATATTAACCGAAATTTTCGAAGTATCCAAAGCCTCTTTAATCTCTGGCCAAATGGTTTGCAGGTGGCTTAAGAGGTCCGCTACAGTCGCTGAATCTGGTAGATTAACCTTGTCGCGAGAACGGCCAGTTTGTTGACGGAAAAAGGCAAAATACTTAATTTCAATCTGCATGGATTAGTTTTTAGTTAGTTAGAATACTAACTGAGCATTTGATGATTGGTAGGTAGCAAATTATTATGATAGAATCCTCGATTAGTCCGTCAACAATACAGATGAAAGGAGCTTGGTATGTGTGGTCGCTACACGTTGACTGTGGAGTTTCCAATTCTAATTCAAACTTTTTCCCAGTTTTCCTTTTCGGAGATGCATTCACCCCGTTATAACATTGCACCTACTCAATTAGTTTTGGCTGTTGCCAATGATGGGAAGTATCAGGCTAACAATTTTCGTTGGGGACTCATCCCCCACTGGGCTAAAGACTCTTCGATTGGAAATCGGATGATTAACGCTCGGAGTGAAACATTAGCTAAAAAAACATCTTTTAAAATGCCCTATCGAAAACAGCGATGTCTAATTTTAACCGACGGGTTTTACGAATGGGTTAAGAACGATAACGGAGAAAAAACACCATTTTATGTCCATCTCGATTCGAAAAAACCCTTCACTTTTGCCGGTTTGTGGGAGCGTTGGCTCTCGCCAACTGAGGATACTGAAATTAAAACGTGTACTATTATTAATACCGCAGCTAACAAATTCATGAGTGGGTTTCATCATCGAATGCCAGCCATTATCAAATCAGAAAACCACGACCACTGGTTATCTCCAAGAGTTCGTCAACCGAATGATTTAACTAATCTACTAACCCCTTATCCGGATGATGATCTGGTTGCCTACCCGGTCTCAAAATGGGTGAATTCATCTAAAAATGACGGCCCGAACTGCATTACAGCCATTTAAAGCCCAACAAAACCACCGAACTTAACCAGTCTAACATAACAGCAGTAATTCATCAAGGTTGAAAACTAAAGAGAAAAACTAATTGGTGTTGATAACCCTAAGCCTATTCTTGACGATAACTGAACAGGTGTGATAGAATTAAGAGTCGTTCGGTTGGTCTATCGACGCTTGTGTCCTTGTTGCTTTGGATAATTATGGCTAAATTTGACGATTTGGGCTTGGCCAACTCAAAATTGTATCGGGGCGTAGCGCAGCCCGGTAGCGCGTGTCGTTCGGGACGACAAGGTCGGAGGTTCAAATCCTCTCGCCCCGACTTTACAGTTTATCTACAAACCGCTAAAGCCTATATAATGCGGCGTCAATTCACATAAGCTGATCCACCCCTGATGCCAATCCAAAAAACAGAAGCTTTCTTGATTCGTACCTACCCCTTAAGCGAATCATCCGTAATCGGTGTTTTTTATACTCAGGACTTTGGCAAAGTGCGGGCAGTAGCCAGAGGTGTTCGAAGTACGAAGAGCAAATTTCGGGGTCGACTTGACCTGCTTAACCTAGGTCAGTTGATCTATACCGAAAAAGCCAACCGTGATCTTCAATCAGTTCGCGAATTTGATCTGATTGATAATTTTGATTCTATAAAGGCCGACTTTAACCAATTTGTTTATGCTTGTTATTTTGCGGAATTGGTAGACGCTATAGAGTCGGATGGGGCAAATAATCCGGATATTTTTCGCTTGTTGACTCATACTTTTCGCAATCTAGATAATATGACAGATCTGAAGCTTATTGCCCGAGCCTTTGAATTACATCTCTTACACATTTCTGGTTATTCGCCAGAGTTTTCGCGTTGTGGTGATTGCGGTAAAATTCTTAGAGTTGAAGATGTGATCCTTTATTATCAAGACCAATCTGGTGAAATTGTCTGTGTTAACTGCACTACTCCTCAGTTAGTATCGGTTTCACGTGGTAGTTGTGAACTAATGAAAAGAATTCAGAAGGCTAATTTTTATAGACTCAATCGGATTCGAGCTAGTCGACGGAATCACCAAGAAATGAGATTTGTCTTGGCATCTTTGATTAACTTTCATACCCATCGACGACTAAAAAGTCTCTATTTTTTAGATTTGGTTGAAAAAAGTTAAGTGGTTACTAAACGTATTATTCCCTGTCTTGATGTTCGAGAAGGAAAAGTAACAAAGGGTATAGCCTTTCAAGGCAACGCCAATGTGGGGGACCCAGTTGAAATGGCCCATTTTTATTACGAAAATGGGGCGGCCGAACTTGTATATTATGATATTACGGCTAGCAACGAGAAACGAAATATCATGATTGATGTCGTTTCTGCTGTAGCAAACCAAATATTTATTCCTTTTTCGGTAGGAGGTGGGTTGAGAACTTTGGATGATATGCGAAGGGTATTGTGGGCTGGTGCAGAGAAGGTTTCCATTGACTCTGGAGCTGTTCGCACACCTGACTTAATTGCTCAAGGTGCCAGAGCTTTTGGTAGTCAGTGTATCGTCCTAAGTATGCAAGTTAAAAATGTGCCTGTCAGTCCTAACATCCCAAGTGGCTACGAAATTTATATTGACGGAGCGAGACAACCCATGGGGCTTGATGCCATTGAATGGGCGAAACAAGGTGTAACGCTTGGTGCCGGTGAAATCGTGGTTAATAGTATAGACCAAGATGGCACCAAAGCCGGATACGAACTGCAACTTACGAAACAGATCGCCGAAAGTGTGCCAGTACCAGTCATTGCCTCAGGTGGGGCTGGCAATCCACAGCATTTGAGTGATGTATTCGTAAAGGGGAAAGCCGACGCCGGGATTGTGGCATCAATCACACATTATGGAGAGTTTTCAATCAATAGCATTAAAAGCTATCTTGCCCAGCAAGAAATTAGTGTTAGAACTACTTGGTAATAATGAATCAGGTTGCGCACCATATTAATTTACAAAGAATAAAGTAAGAGGAAAGGTCATGCAAGTCCTTAATTTGGAGCAGGGTATCTTTTTTGAGATGGGTAACGGGAAAAATTGGCGAGTTGTTCATCCAGATATGGGCGCAACTCAAATCACGCTCAATCATGGCATTCACGCCCCCGGTCAGGAGTTTACGCAACATGCCCATGACCATGCAGAAGATGCTATTATTTGTGTTGAGGGTGGAGGATCAATTCGCCAAGGAAATAAGTACACAGAAATAAAAGCTGGCGAAATGATGTTTGTGCCAGCTGGTGAAGTTCACGGAACAAAAAACACGACTGATCATCCTGCTCGGATGATCAGTTTTCAGGCTCCACCTGATATGGCTCTCTATCGGGGAGATCGGAACCATGCTCCAGGTGAATCTCCCACCCCTGAAAATGGGCATGTTAGTAATTTGCAAGTAATCAACATGAGTAAAAGCGGGCCAATTTTCGGCCAGTCAGGGGACTGGCGGAACGTCATATCAGATAAAAAAGGAGCGAAGTATTTATCGCTGGATTTTATTCAGCTAACGGCCGGGCAATCGTTCAAACATCAACCACAATCAACCGAGTCAGTCTACGTTCTCATTAGTGGATCAGCCCAAGTGCAATCGGAAGAAAAAACGTGGGAATTAGCCTTTAAAGATGTGATTTTCCTGTCTGCCAATGACACTTTTGAACTGACTGCGATAGCAACTGATAAAGAGAACCAATCGACTAAATTGGTCTATTGTCGCAGTCTACCTATTGACGATCAGAGCTAGTAACAACATAGGAACTATATATAAATGAGCTTAACGTTTGAACGCCGAGGTGATTTGGCCGTAGTGCAAACTCCGCACTATCGGATCAACTTCGACCTCTCAACTGGTACTTGGCACTACCACGACAGTGATGGGTATGGCATCATCCGGAATGCCTACACAAAAATTATTCTTAATAATGGCACATTTTTAACCACTGTGGATGCTAAGTTCCGGAGTTTTACCACTCGTCCACCAAATGAAGATGTTTTTGGTCAATACCAACAAATTATCTTTTCTCACGAATCCCGATCACGAAAACTTAAAATCAATCTTTATCTAAAATGTTATTTTGATCAACCCTATATAGTTTTTCATGTGGGAGTCGAAAATCTGTCTCCGAAGCAAATTCGATTAAGTCAAATTGACTTGATTAATGTTTCTTCTTTATCCCAGCTAGGTGAAACGTCCAGTGGTCTTTATCTATCAGGTAAGCCCGAATCTTATAAATTATTTTTGGATACACACCCACTTTACAAAAATGAAATCTCTTCCATATATAAGGGGGTGGAAATTAACCAGAATCATGATGATTTTCCTTGTTATCACGGAGAGTTTCATCATCCACATAGTAAGAAATCATTGTTTTTTGGTTTTTTGACAACAAAAAAATGGTGGTCATCAGTTCAAATTGGCTACAACGGTCAAACTGCACCTGACGAAAACGGTAACTTAGGACTCGATCATTGGTCTATTTACCATAATTGCGAAAATACCATTTGTCCTGGAGACAGTTCAGCTGGGAACCATTCAGGTTATCGTGGGCGCAGGAAAAAAAGCCGAACTACCGAAATTTACTCAGAATCAATCTACTTAAACTTCAGTCAAGATCCAGTATCCTCTGTTGAAAATTACGCAGGCTTAATCCGTCGTGCTTCAGAAGCATATCAATCATCTGGACCAAAAACTAATACAAATAAGACTCCATTGAAATCAAGTTGGCAATTGAAAAATGAATCTTCAATTCCGGATTTTCAGGTGAAAGATATTAACAGCAAAATCAAGCCAAAAATTGATTTTATTGTCAAACAAAAGCAGGCTGGCTACTTAGATGATATAGAATACATTCAGTTGGCATCACTATCGAGTTTATTTGCTAATGAGGCAATTGATTCTAATGAAGATCAGGCTGTTTTAGAACAAAATAAGAATGGTCAATTAACAACAAATGAACGAGCTTTGTCTAAGCTGAAAACTACGGTAGCTGAATTACATAAAAAAGGACTTAAAGCTAGTTTAAGTCTGTCCCCGTTCTGTGTACTAGCTTCTGATAAATCAGTTAACGTCGACTTACTACTAACTAACGAGCGGCAAAAAGCAACAACTCTATTTTTGCCTAGGAGTGCTTTGGAAGTTAGTCTGCTGGACTTATCACAACCAATGGCACAGGAGCAAATCCGCCAACAAGTTCAAAAATTGGTTGATATTTGTCAAATTGACTGTTTGCATATTGATGTTTTGCCTTATGTTCAAGGACCATTAAAAACCCCAGAAAACTTTAGTTGGAACGACAAATCCCTGACAGCCATAGAATTATACCAAAAAGGTTTAGATCTGCTAGTATCGATCGTTAAAAAATGCCAATATCAGGTTAAATTAGTTGGTGAGCATCTACCTGTCATATTAAGTATGGGGGTCTTTTCGGGACATCGATTCGTTAGCCAAGAAACTATTGGCGATCAGCTATGGATTGCTCGTCGAGACATCAAGCAAACGATGTTAAATTATGCTAAATATCTGCCTCTCAACAGATCAGGTTGGACCGTAGAACTCGGAGCTATTACCATTGATGAACCAAATCCGGCCAACCATGTCCATTTAACTGCCACACTTGCCGCTATTAGTGGAGGCTCTATTACAATTTCTGATCCACTCGATCAAATGAACGCCGATCGATTAGAAATACTAGACAAATTATTTCCGCTATCCCAAAATTCAGCCCTGCCGGTCGATTTAAAGACGAAACCAGACTTACCGGGCCAGTACCCACAAATCTGGAATTTACCAATCAACAAAACTTTATCGGATATGGCTACTGATGGACAAAAGTCATCCATGAACGAAACATGGAATGTAGTAGGAATATTTAATTGGCAAGAATATTCAGATCAAATTGCATTTGGATTAGCTGATATCGGTTTAGACAAGTCAAAAACCTATTTGGTACATGACTTTTGGAATCGTCAATTCTTAGGAACGGTCCAAAATAGCCTGACATTGATGGACGTCCCCCCCCAATCAGGACGTTTATTATGCATTCGACAGGAAAAAAAAGTGCCACAATTACTTGCAACAGATCTCCACTTTTCGCAAGGTGGGGCTGATGTCCTGTCCGTCGGTTGGGACCAAGACCGTCAAACATTGCTGTTGGTGTGCAGATCACCGCGCCAAAACGGTACCATTTTCCTTTACCTTCCTGACGATTATTTACCAATTGAAACCGCTTGTGTTGGAGCAAGATATACCTACCGCTGGCAAAGTCCAATTCATCAAATTAAACTTAGTCAAGCTCAGCAAAAAGTAGTACAAATTAGTGTCCGATTTACAAAAACATCATCAGAATAACAGGCTTCAGAACCAACAAAGATAAACTTAAATATTAAAGGAATAGGTGAAATATTATAAGTTGCTTCAGGCTGAACCTTCGAACTATTGGTTGGCTTTTCTGGCTGTTTGTGTGGCTAACGTTTTTATTCGCCAATGGGCTGGTAGCCCAAAGCAATCGCTCGGCTTATTCAGCTAGTAGCCGACGTCTTGCTCCTATTAATGCACGCCTCGGAGGACTAGCCGAAAACACCCAAAATTCTGATGTTTTTTTTTGGAATCCAGCCACTTTAGCTTTCACTCAAAAGACCGAAGTTACCTTAATCGGTACTCCCATTATTACTCGTCAACAGAATGAAATTGACTATATTCCGATTCGAATTGCTAATGGGCTATCGGTTACCGTTAGTGGCAACCAATTCAACCTAAATTCTATTGGAGGTTTGTCTGCCACCATTTGGCGAGACGAATGGTCTAGTCAAATTGGAAATTTACGACAAAAGTTCAATCGAATTGGTACAGCGGTTAGTTATGGCATGCCATTCAATCAACGACTAGGTATTGGTTCTACTGTTCGTTTCTTTGAATTCTCAACTCGACCCGTTGAAACTAAACTAAAAATTGCCACCACTCGTCATCTAGCCCTAGATTTAGGCATGCACTACCGCCAACCCAATTTTTTGGGGTTAAAGAAAACGGCCTCTTTTGATTTAGCCTTAATGGAACTGGGAAATTTGGCAAAAACGAATCTACCGTCAACCAGTCTTAATATTCGTCTTGGGTCCATCTATCACCTAACTTCCCGAACACATTTGTCGGCCTATTGGAATTTGAGGGCATCCGCAAGTAGTCGAATACAACTTGGTATCGAACAATGGTTATTTCCTCTGCCTAGATCTCAATCTTCAATTAATAATGGGAAATTTGAAGTCGCAGACGGTTACTTTGCTTTGCGTGCGGGTTTGACAATTCCAGCAGAGAAGCAACTAACTAATTCCAGTTATCCTTATCAACTTGGCGCAACTTTCCAAACGGGCAATCTACAATCAAAACGCAACAAAATAATGGCTGTTTTACGATTAGAATATTCTTATGCCCGATGGCTTTATCCTTCCCAAACGTACGATCACTGGATTACAGCTACCATCAGTTGGGGACGAAATACAGAAATCGAAATGGAGAATCAACAGGGAAATGTAAGTGAAACTAATCTTGACTTTCCGCAAAGGTTAACACAATCAGACCAGAAACTAGTAACCAAGCCCTTATCAATTCTATTAGACTTCAGTTCACGCCTGATTGCTTCACCATCTATTTTTTCACCCAATAAAGACGGTCATAGTGACGCTTTAACCTTCATGTTCAAGGCAACTAGTTCAGAAGTCCGCGGCAACCAATCTTCAGATAATTGGATACTAGAAATAAGAGACCAACATCAACGGATTGTTCAGAAATTCACTCATTTCGAGCAAACCAACGACGGCTACCAAGTGGTTTGGGACGGCACTAATTTAGCTCAAAATCCATTAATAGACGGGAAATATACTGCCAAGCTAGTCCGGAAAAATCCGGCAGGCGAAAAACTGGAGCACAGTCGGACGGTTTTTATGATTGATACGGTTGCACCAAATTTCATTTTGTCGGCAGAACCGATTATTTTGGTGAATGACGCTCTTGCAATAGAAGGAAATGCGATTCATCGTCCCACACTTCACTTTAAATCCGACGATTCGACAATTGCCCACTGGCAAGTCAAGTTAGTAGCAAATGGTAAAGAGATTTTAGATCAGATCAGTGGGTATGCCTCGCCTCCTAACCCGGTCTTTTGGGATCAAAATAAGACTATGCCGATGCCATCAGGCGAGCCTTTAGTAGCTTATCACTGTGTGGCAACGCTTTGCGACCTCGCCGGGAATTGTCAAACCCAAACTATTCCAATTTCTGTCATTGACCTGCGGCAGGTTAATAGTCGTAAGGAAAAACGCGGGGTTGTGATGTCCTTACCGGGTATCATGTTCGATACTGATTCCTACCACATTAACACCGAAACTTATACTAAAGAACTCAGCGAAATTTCACAAGCTATCAATGCATATCCCCAAGCCCAAGTCGTGATTGAGGGCCATACTGACGATGTAGGCGACTCTAATTACAACCTGCAGTTGTCTAAACAACGGGCTGAGACTGTGCAACAATATTTAATCGATCACTTCCAGATCAACTCCGATCGACTTTTAGCTATAGGTCGGGGGGAACAGGATCCTATAGTTCCCAATAATTCCGATACCAATCGGCACAAAAACCGAAGGGTCGATATTGTATTACTAACGGCAGGGGATCCCATTCAGAACAAAACTTCACTTGCCCCAAATCCTAAAACTGACAAAAAACAATTACTCGTCGGTGAATACTTCACTCTATTGGTTGGTTCTTTCCAAGATGAACGTAATGCAAAGGACTTAGTTCAAAAATTAGAACAGCTGAATTTGTCGGTGCCGATTCGGATTTCCACAATTACTACCGCTGGTTCTCGTCAAGTCTGGCATCGAGTAATGGTTGGGCGATTCTATCAAAAACCGATAGCTTTAGACTTAGCCGAAACTTTATCACAGTTTTCAACTACCAAGCCATTGCTAATATTAGCCAACGATGACTGAAAAACAATATTTTGCCAAGACGCTGATCAGTGTCTTGATTTGTTTGAAGGAAGGACTAAGTCAAAATCTGCCTTAACAAGAAGTTCAATCGATCATGAGCGAGATCAAAAGTCTATAATTTACTTCGTCCGCTCCACGAGGAAAACGAAAAGAAATAGTTTTTCGGCTTTAGATCCATTTCAGGACGATATAAAACCCAAGGTTTGAGATTGGTCTAATCGAACTTAATCGAACTAAAAACTTCTTTTGAACCGTGGCAACAATAAAGACGAAGAGTAGCAAGCATAATTTATGCTTGTGGTGTTTATGGTCGAGCCGTTAAAAAGCTGATCAAAAATTGGGATACTAACAAGTATATCTCTCACGATTAAAGGACATAGGTAACGGCCACTAATTCTGAAAGTATTGTATTTTTTTCTTCCGTGATCAGGGAGTATACCGTACTAAGAACGCCTGAAGATTGTTGGATCAATAGAGAACCTGTCTAAAATATGTGAAGGCCTGATTCCTTTAGAAACTTGGGCTTCGTACCTAGTTAATCGAAATCCAATATGTAATAAGCAACCGTGTTTATTCATCCTCTTCAACCCAGCTGTCATTGTTGCCTTGGATGAGTTGATCCAAAGATGGCACGTAAACAACTGCACCATTCGAAATTCCGCTCATAATTTCAAAATGGGTATCATTTCGTTGACCAACTTCAATTCGTGTTTTAACCCCTTTTAATTCTTTTGCAGAGCCTTTTTTTTGTTTTTTCCTTTTCTTCTTTTTTTGTTCGGGGACATTTGGGTCGTTTAGCTGGACGAAGTATTTGCGCTGCGTTTCGATGTTTGTCGACAAATTACGGAGGTCAAATTTACCTTCTGAGACTAGATGTATTGATGTGGGTCCCACCCGCAATCCACTCGATATGTTGTTCAACAAAAATTCGACGTTGTAACGACTGCTATCTGGGTTGATTGTACCAATAGTTGCTTCGTATTTTTTCCCCACGAGTGTTTCGATTGTGACTGGTTGATCAGATGTCAATAGGCCTAAGTCTGAGCTGGATACCGTTGCATTGACAGTTAATATTTCAGAGACAATAACAGCTTCAATCGGTAGTTGCAAAACAGCCCTTTCGTCAAACACAATAATATCAACATTGGCTGACATGCCAGGTAGTAATTCATATTCGGAAGAGGCAATTTCGATAACGACTTCGAAAGCAACTACGCCAGAAGACCCAGAACTTTGCCCTGTATTTGCACTCGGAGCAATCTCGGTAACTTTCCCATTGAAAAGTTTATTAGAGTATGCATCAATTCTTATCTCGGCTCGCTGACCAAGGGTGATTTTTGAAATTTCGGCTTCATTGATCCGCGTTTTGACCACCATTTTTGATAGGTCTGAAATGACCAAAATTGCTGGTCCTTGTGAACCGTAACCAGAACGGGATCCCATCACAATCTCACCTTCTTCAAAAGCTAATCGCGTGATACGACCTGATAAAGGTGCTTTAACCACAGTCCAACCTAGTTCATCATCAATCGACTGCAAGGCACTTTCGGCACGCACAAGTCCTGATTGTGCCTGAATTTCTGAATTGAGGCTAACTAATGTCTCTTCTTCTACCGTTTCAAGTGCCTGTTGAAGGCGAATTTTAGCCGATTCAAGGTCAGCTTTACTGCGCTTAGTATTGGCTTCTTGTGATGTCTTTATAGTTCCCTGATTCTGTTCTTGTAGCCGGAGAGTGGCTTGTCGGTTAGCAATGGCTCGATCACGAGCTTCGATATTTCGTCTTTGCGATTCTATTGATTTGTCTTGAGAAACTACATTTTTCTGAGCTGTTTGGTAAGATGATTGGACTTGAGACAATCGCAATTCAGCATCTTCTAAGGATTTTTTAGAAACATAATTTTTGGCATAAAGATCTTTTTGTCTATCATATTCGGAAGATACATTATCTAACTCAATTTTTGCTGAGGCCTCGTTTGCCTTATTCTGTTCCAATTGAATCTCAGCTTGTTGAAGAGTTATTTTTGCTTGACTAAGTGCAATTCGATCTTGCTCCAACATGTTTTTACTACGCTCAATGTCAGTTTTTGCACTACTCAACTGTTGAGTTGCTGTCGCTTTTACCGAATCCAAAGCAGCTTCGGCCGATTTGACAGTGTTTTGGAGTTGCTGAATATCACTTGATTGACGTTTTTCGGTCAAGAAAGTTTGCGACTTAGCCTGCTCTAAAGAGGCTCTAGAGGAACCAAGATTGGCTTGAGCCTGCTTTCTTCGTTCTGAAACCTGCTCATCATCGAGGTGCAAGAGTTCCTGATCTTTTTCGACATAATCTCCTTCTTCGACTAACAGTCGTTCAATTTCCCCAGAAACATTCGATTTGACTTCGACTGAAACCAATGGTTCTAGATTACCGGTTTCCCGAATTTTAACCCTAAATTCACCAATACGAGCCATTTCAGTTTTATGCTCTGCATCCTCTTTTTTCTTGCCTATTCGGATTTTGTCACAACCAACACTGATCAAAATCAGAACGACAAAAAATTTCAGAAGAGTTTGGTTTCGCATTACTACAAATCTCCTATGGCTCTTTGGAGTTCTGTACGTGCTATTTTGTATTCATAGAAAGATCGGACTTGATTGGTCAAAGCACTGGCATAATCGGTTTGCGCTTGTAATAGCTCCAGCAAAAAAGCACGTTCAAGTTCATAACGTCCTCTAGTAACGTCTAAGTTAAGACGAGCATTATTCACTTGCTTTTCAGCAATCTCCGTGGCTTTGATGGCTCGAGTGAGATTTAGATAAGATTGCCGAGCTTCAAGTGCAATACTCCGTTTTAAATCTTCAACAGTCTCTTCGTTTTGTTGAATTTGTAATTCTGCACTTTCGACCTGACGTTTACGAATACCAGCATCAAATAGCGGAAAATTGAGTGTGGCAGCAGCTCTCCAATCTCTCAAGTGTTCCAAATGCTCATAAGTATCAAAGAAATCGTTAAAGTAATTATCCAAATCCATGTTGTGTGTATATTCTACATCAACTGTTGGTAGACGATCGATTTGGGCTAGTTTAAGCGAATACTCCAATCGCTTTTGACTTGCATAATTTTCGACAAACTCGGGTCGTTTTTTTAGGGCTTTTTCAATAGCCTTATCCAGTGTGATATTAGGTAATGATACTTGGGTCAATGGTTCTTCAATTTTAGCAACACTGATGCGGATACCGGGATCAAGACCTATTACACGAGGCAAACGAGCCAAAGCAATATCCAATTGGTTTTGATTATTGAGCAGGTTCAGCTCATCGTTAGCCTCTCTAACCTGAGCGGCAGCTACATCAGCCTCGATTTGAATTCCTGCTTGGACAAAAGCTTCAACTCTTTGGCGATTGTCTGTAGACCGTTGTAAGACTTCCTTGTTTACTTTTACTAAAGCTTGAGCTTTCAACACATTATAAAAAGCTTGAGTAACATCGTAAATCAGGTTTTGGCGAACGCGCTCGTTTCGGCTTTTTTGTGATTCTAGTAACTCTTCTTCACGCAATAGATTAAGCCCACGCTGGCCGTAATCCCAAATGGTGTAGCGGCCTGACAAACCGAAGTTGTAGTTCTCGCCTCGTTCCAGTAAAACAAATGTATCTTTATCTAAATTCTCCCGCCGTCGTTGAATTTGACGAATTTGATCGGACAAGGTGTAATTACCACCTAAGCTAATGTTAGGATAGAAACTGGACTGAGCATCCTTAATACGCAAGTTTTGTAGTGCTAAATTAATTTGGCTATTTTTGATAGTCGTAGAACTTTTTAACGCCAATTGAAGACATTGATCCAAGGTCATTGGCTGAGGTTGATCAACAACCATAATACCTTGAGCCCAAATACACCGATCAATTTGAAAGATGATTATTAGCACCAAAATAGCTAATTTAACTAAGTGTTTTTGAGTGGTGATTTGTTTCGCAATTATTTTTCCTATGCCCATCTATTTGTCTGCTCCCATCCCTACTGTGCCAGTTAAAATTCGGAAATCCACGCAGAATTTTGGACGAATTCTTTCTTCCAAAGTTTATACACCACTCCTGATTAGGCTAGAACTAGGTTGATTTCAACTAGATGAATGTTCAAAAAATGAACAGACTGTAGGAGAACCAAACACTTAGCTAGAAAATGGGTACTGAAAATGGTCTTTTATCACCCCAAACATGGCATGTAAGTTGCCCTAGTTTTCAGCCGATCTGAAATTATCAGGAGAAACTTCATAGACCATGAATCAAAAGACTCGCAGTAGTTTTTACTTTCTACCACTTTCTATGGCCATTATATTGCTCAGTCCGATGAGTCAGGCACAATCTGTGCTCCAATCGGAGACTATCAAAATGAGTGAAGTATCAGTCTCCGCTAATCGCATTGCCAAAGAGACATTTCATACACCAAGTTCCATCTCAGTTATTGAACAATCACAAATAGAACGAATGTTCCCCACAATAACACCTGATATTTTAACCAGAACCGTTGGCGTGTTAGCTCAACAAACGACGTTAGGACAGGGATCGCCTATTCTGCGTGGACTTACTGGTTACCAAACCTTACTTCAAATTGATAATGTTCGTTTAAACAATTCGACATTTCGTTCCGGTCCCAACCAGTATCTTTCCACTATTGCCCCACACAGTTTAGACCGAATCGAAGTGTTGCGAGGCCCAGGTTCGATGCTTTATGGTAGTGGTGCAATGGGTGGAGTTGTCAGCGTGTATTCCAATCGCCTGAGATTTACTAATGAAGAAAAACTCAAGTTAACCCCACTGGCCAATCTCCGATTCTCGACTGCTCAAAAAGGGAAAATTGGTCAGATTGGTCTTAATGCAGGAAACGATCAACTAGCCTTTTTTGTGACAGGCTCTGCACGAAAATTTGGCAATCTTAAACTGGGAAAAGGTCATAATTTGCACTACAAAAATCGAAAATTTGAGATTATTACTGATAAACCTAGTACCTTACCCAAGGATTCATGGCTGGTAGATAATGAATCCCCATTAGGTTGGTTAGGTCTCGACGTAATGGCAAAATTTGGCTATAAAATTAGTCAGGAGCAACAAATTTCATTTTTCTATCAAGCTTGGAGACAACCAGAAGTAAACCGCTATGATAAGATTTCGACCAAAGAATATGATTTATACCAATTCTCACCACAGAACCGAGATCTAATCTATGCCAAATATGAATCGGAAAAAACAACTAACTTCATCGATAAAACTAGCGTAACAATATCTTATCACCAGCAATTAGAAGGTCGAAAACAAATTAAGCCAAAAACTCCGAATGAACAGAAAAGGCAATTTGACCAAGTGGGAACTTTTGGTTTAGGTTGGCAGGCTGTCAGCACTAACTTGCCCCACCAGCGAATAATTTTTGGTGGAGATTTCTATTTTGATAAATTGTCTAGCCAAACAGTTAAAACTGATCTTACCACCAACAAAGAACAAGTAAATTCAGACTGGGGGCGTTTTCCTGATGATTCTTCTGCTTTTGATCTGAACTTATTTACTCAGACTGAAGTTGAAGTTTCGGATGATTTTCAACTAGTGTTAGGTGGTCGATTCACGCACTATGCTTTGCAGTCAGACCTCAGTTCTAGAGATACGAGTTTTGGTCTCTATAAAAAATCAGGACAGGCTTTGACTGGAAGTGCTGGTATCGTCTATGGTCTTGCTAAAAATTTGAATTGGGTTGGTAATTTTGGTACCGTCTTCCGAGCTCCTAACTTGAACGATACAACGGTAGTTGAGGTGACGAATGAAGGTATTGACGCACCCAGTGCCGATGTAGGGCCAGAAGGTGGTTGGACAGTAGAAACTGGGTTAAAAGCTAATTTCTCTGGTTTTATAGGCTCAATCATCTTCTACCAGAGCAAAATTCACGATCTAATTTCGCGTGTGCCGGTTGAAGAAGCCTACTCAGGTAAAGACTTGCCAGTTCTATATAAAGATATACAATTAGAGAATCCTAACACCGAGATTTTTATCCAAGATAATATCGACCAAACCCAAATCCGAGGAATCGAGTTATCAGGTACAGTGATTGTAACATCGACAATAACTATGTATGGTCATGGTACTATTACCAGAGGTCGTGTCTTGAAAAATGGTGGTGAAACACCGAATCCTGAAGAGCCTTGGACTAAGCGGATTAGGCGAGAAGCCCCACCAATGGGAATGGTTGGATGGCGATGGCAGAATAATCAAAAACCCTACTGGGGTGAATTTTATCTAAGAGGAGCACGAGAACAACGAAGGTTGAGTAGAGGAGATATTCGAGATCCACGTATTCAAGGAAAAACCAGAGATCCTAAATCGGTTAAGTTCGACGAAAATGGATTAGCTATTGATGCTGGTACACCTAGTTGGTACACATTAAATTTGAGGGGGAGCATGAAACTAGGCCAACTGGCGAACCTTAATTTTAGTGCGGAGAATCTACTAAATCATCGTTACCGCCAACACGGATCTGGTATTAGCTCACCCGGCCTAAACTTAGCCACCAGTCTAAGCACCCAATTTTAGTAATTATCGTTGGTTATCGATAATCACATAATCTTTTGTGTATTGGCTACCTCATAAAATATATTACTCTGATGAAGTAGCCGATTCGTCTGTGGCTCCATTCCCCTGATACTCAACACTTTGAACGCTTAGTTCCAATTCGGATAGAACCTCGTGATTATCAACAATTGCTTCTGATTGATGATCAGCTAAGAGAGTAACTGGTAAAATGAAGACGTATTCAGCCAATTTTTGGTTAGGTGGATAACCTAATTCAGGTGAACTACTCTCTTCCAAATGAAGATGGTTATTTTCGCTTGAATCATTCGGCTGATTGGACACATCTAAGAACGTGAACTGGTCAGTTTCCTTTTTCTCCACTTTAGTAGGTCGAAGGACGTTTTCGCCCTGGGCTGAAACGGGTAAAAAATAGACGTTTTCCTGACCAAAATGGTGTTGTAACATCAGTTTCATACTACGGAACTGATCCGCAAGTGCGTCTCGGTGCCGCTGCAATTCTGATAAGCTGCCAATAGCATTACCAATATTTTCTAAATATTGGGTCGATTTATCAGAAATGAAACGGGCTAGATCTCTTTGGTGCTGTAATCGATCTTGATCAGAATTAGCCAAACCCGCTCCACCTAGTGAGCATAAACCCTTATATGATTGGTTGCCACTCTCAAGGGCGAATTGAGATGGAACAAGCAATTCTTCCTTTTGCAGATCTTGGCATAATTCAGTTAAGAAGTAGCGTTCCTTTTCGGTTGAGCTAGCTTCTGCAATATAGAGATCCGCTTTCGGAACGACACAGATAAACTGTGTACCTTTTAGTTTATCTGGACCACCACGTAAAACCAATAAGTCGCTGATTAGTTTTTGGAGTAACTGACGTTGGCTAATATCGGCTTTCCCATCTCGTGTCAGGTCCATCTGATCGAAATTTTCTTTGACATTACCGAGACCTTTGATCTTTTCCCGAATTGAAGCTTCTACTGAAAGGTCGAAGAAAAAAACGATAGCTTCTGCATTCTTTAAGATACGAGATACAAATGGGTCTGAACCACTTTCTGTTAGACTAACGGCAGCCTTTTCACCTGGAATGTCAGAAAAAACAAAATTTGAACGGATAGGTGGTTGGCTGTAGTCGTTAAAAAAATCGAGCGAAAACTTAATACTACGACGAAACCCTTTCGCTGTTTTTTCTGGAAGTTTACCTCGCCAATAATCACTCGACAAAGCTCGCATCTGGGCTTCATCAGAAGGCGAATCGAAAGTGATAGTGGCTCCCAAAGAACCAATATTGTTATAAAAAGAAGTAAAACCTGACAACATGACTGTCGATTTTCCGGTACCAGGACTACCGATAAAAATAACCGAGTGCGTCTTTTCATGTTTTGGGGACCAACCACAGAACCGAATACTTTCGTCAGTAGTGATATCATCTTCAGTTATTTCAATCCGCTCTCCAGGTGGCCCCGGACAGGTGAAATCGACTACTCGATGAATCTGGTCCTTTAAAACTTCAATTGCTCGACTGATCTGGTTAGAACCACTTTCTCCATTGGTTGAATTTAGATAATCTTTCAACACCTCTTTTACAGTATCAATGCCATCTGTTGCACTAGCTTCTAGTTCCTGTACTGCCAAGTGAAAAGCTTCATGAGCGGAACGTTTAATCAAGTCTTGCCTCAGTTCCTTGAATTCTTCTGGCCATTCAATTCCTAAATTTCCGATCAGTAATTCAGACTTGACTAAATTCTCCAATAATTCAGGCGAAATTCCGACTAAGCGGGGCAATTGAAAGGGTTCTTGATCTACGCCCAATTTTGTCACCATTTGCTGATGCTTTTCTACCTTTGATTTATGTCCAAGCAAAATGGCTAGGTAAAATTGAAATCTGAGAATTCCTTCCACCAACCGTTTGCTATCCACGCTAACCGTAGCGTTATCTTGAAGAAAATTTAGGTATTCAAATAAACTGGGACAAACTTCTTGCAACAAACCATTGAGTGCCGTCAGTTCTGCAGCATTTTCGCCCCCATGTGAGCTAAATTGGCGCATCCATTCTTTAACGTAGCCTTGTTCAAAAACAATATCCATTAAAGGACCAACTGCAGAAATGGGTTCAAAACCAGCAATGATAGTATTATTGATAGTAGTAAAAGTTTCTTCTAAACTACGAGATTCATCTTGGTGGCGACCACTAAAATCTTTGTAACGAGGAAACTCCTGATATAAAGTATTCCAACCAAGATAATCAATGTCACTAACGAAAGCTTTGGAACTTTGTTCCCATTTGGTCTCTTCATATAAACCAGAATAACTGAGTGTCGGAAAATCTCGTTTTTCTTTCTCGTAGGGATACTTATCAATCGGAGGGCGGTTAATACCTTCTATATTGATGAGTTCCAGTTTGTCTTCTAACCGTTGTAGAAACAAGCGGTACTCGCTGATGGCATCATTCAATTCGAAACGGGCGTTTTGTGTGAGTACCATTCGATAACTACCCTTTCGGATACCCATGACAGTTCCACAAGCAGGGCAAACAATACCCCTATGCCCTGGCTCAACAGTTTTGAGAAAATCACGTCTTGTATTTGACAACATTTTGAAGCTCCGTTTCGTTCATTTGGTGGGCTCAATTTTTCGGTTAGAAACGCCCATATAGTGCGGCACCCACTCGTTAAATTATACCTGAAATTTCAAAATTGTAAATACAGAAATCAAAAATTAGTTTTTGTCTCTTATGGCATAATGTGTGCAACTAGCATACTAACGCTGTTTTAAGAAAAGGATAAAAACAACTGTGTGTATCCTCGGAAACACTTAGATATTCAAGCTGGCGATTTTTTGTACGGACTATTTAGCTGCATCAACCAATCGAATCCGTTGGAAATCCGATCTCGAGACCCAATGGTCATCTCCAGAGAATGCATTCTTATGTTATTCGGTACGTACTGGGTTTAACCTATTGCTAGATGTATTAGATTTACCACCTGATAGTGAAGTCTTAGTGTCTGCTGTTACTATTCCACAAATGATTAATCTAATAAAATACCATCAGTTAGTACCAGTACCAATAGACCTAGATATGAGTAATTTGCAGGTTAAATCGGAGCAATTGGAATTGGCATACACTCAAAAGACGCGGATGATTTTAGTCGCACATGTTTTTGGTTGTCGGATGGATTTGACGGAGGTGGCCAATTTTGCCGAGAAGCATGATCTGTTTTTTGTGGAAGATTGCGCACAAGTATTTTTGGCTGATGGTTACTTAGGACATCCATCAGCAATAGTATCAATGTTCAGCTTCGGAGCAATTAAGTTTGAAAAAGCTTTGACTTCCAGAGATAATAATAACCTGTCTATCGATGTTATGCTTCAAACGACCCATGTGGTAGCTGGATTGAAGCAAGCTTTATTGATTCCCGTTTTCAACTTACAGCCAAGTGATCCTGCGCAAACTATTTCGCCATCTGTATCCACTACTCTAGGATATACAATTTCCTCTGGGAATTTTAATTTCCCGACAATATTGGTATTAACACCAAATCTTGAAACAGACTTGAAACAGGAAAAAAATGGCATCATCCCTGAGCATAGTCAAAAGGATTGCGTATTAGCTACGTGGTTGGTTTCGATTGGTAGTAGCAATTATCTACCTTGGCGCAGCATACGCTGGTAATCAGCGTGTGCTTCATCAGTAGACAACTGCCTATTAAGAACTTTTCGCAAAGAGTTAACCATACCGACCGGAGATTCTTCCTGAAAAATAGCTCTGCCAAATAAAATAGCTCTGCCACCGTTTTGAGCCACGTCGCTAGCGAGTTGTAACGTATATCGGGCATTTTGCCTCGGACCACCCAAAGCACCAATGATTAGGGATGGATCAAAATCGGTAAATTCCTTCCAAACTTTACTCGTGGTAAAAGCAGTCTTTAAAAAACTAGGTCTTTGATGCTTTCGCAAGTAGCTCATGGTTCGAATAATCGAATCAGCTACATACATCCCTCGCTTTTCATCATCAAATCCAACTAAGTTGACGTTGGGTAAAAAAACTTCGAGGATATGATCGAAACCAGAAATGTCGCCAACAATATGAGCAAATTGAATATAGGATTCCAACATCCGTTGATCCGCTTGCACGTCATTGTTGAGAGTCATTGAGTACAGGCCTAACTGAATGGAACAGTCCAAGGCTGGAGAAACTAACGATTTGCAATAGGCCTTCATGTCGTCAGGAAAAACAGTTTGAAAAGGATAAGAATACTGCGTTCGATAGTCACCATAACGAGGGTTCCAAATTGCTGTTTCTGAGTTCATACGAACAATTGGTGTCACTGGATTGTCATGAAACAATCCTTCATCAAGAGCCAAAATCTCGGCGTCTGCCGGTGTCATTAATAAACCATCAATAGTGCCATCTTTCACCAGATCTCGCTGAAGCTGTAAAAATTCTGGGTGTGTACGGTAATGTGTTTTTGGTACTGAGACCTGACCCAAACCATGAATACCACCCGAAGCCAGTGGGTCAGCTGCAAAAACAAGAATCGGATCTTGGTATAATTTCTCAGGAGATGACAGTTTATCAAAGATGCGTTGCCCCATAGTTAGTATTCCTCAAACTTAATCAGAGTCTCTGTAACAAATAAACGACCCATTATATCAGAAAAAGATAAACAGCTACCAAGAATTCGTTTTTTCAACCATTGCACTGGTTAAAAAGTCTTTACGAAAAAAATATCATCTGCTATAATTATGCGTGACTTTATATGCACCCATTTGTCAATAATAGCAGACAGTGATTCTGGCCACATTTTTTCCCAACTTATTGATACCAGTAAGCTAAAAACTCGGAGTGGTCTTAGATGCAATTTCCACTGATCTTGTCCCAAAAACGCCAAAACTTTTGAAGAGCGATAGAGGTTAAAGTTTAGCAGATTATGAAGAACTACGATAGGTCTAAATTGGAAGGAAAGAGCGGGTTTGGCCTGTTCATGTTCGAAACTTTTGATGATCCGGATAACATCAAATATAAATTATTTGTCACTTACCTAATCAATGCGCTTATCTTCATTTCGATTGGGGCCATTATTTTTGAATCTTGGGTTGATAACGAAATCGAGATTGCGCAAGCCGAAGCAGAGCAAACCTATCGCAACATCAAAAATAATAATCCAAAAATTGCAGCTAAGATCGATGAAACCAAATACTATAAAGAATTATACAGTAAAACTTTTGCAGAGACGGTTGAGCTACGTTTGACGTCTCATCCCAAGTATTTAACAGAAAACGAAGCTTGGTATCAAATTTATCTTGCCACTGCTAACGCCGCCGCTCCAGAACCAACGTCAGTTGACCCTGGAGAAGTACACAGGAATTTTGTTAAAGCCATTACATACTTTGCTAGTAATGATCCAGATTTTGCTGATGATTCAAGGTATCAGGCTCTAAAAGAAAATTACGGAAAGTGGGAGAGAGTTATCGCCGATCAAACTTATATTAAGTTTACAATCTTGAAGATTATTGATCTTATTGCACTTTTTCTCTTCATGATTGAGTATGCCGGCACTTGTTATGTTAATATGCCCAAGCCTGGGCGCTATACTCTAAGCGTTAATGGGATAATCGATGCCGCAGCGATTGCTCCGTCCTTGATAGAACCGTTGGTCAAGATAGTTATGTCGGGAGGAGCCGGGGGACTGGCTGGTTTGAGAATCGTGAAAACATTGCGTTTGCTACGTTTAATGAGACTACTAAGAATGCTGAAGCTGGCAACTACGGTAATGGACAATTCAGATAAAACGCCAGAGGAAATCAAAGCTCAAGCTACTACGATGAGTTTGGTGATGGCACTGATGTTCTTGGGCATGTCGGTTGTTATGTTTAGTGCTTTGATGGTTTTCTTTGAAAGAAGTGCACAACCAGACTCCTTTGGTCATATCACTCAAGCCATGTGGTGGGGCATTATCACACTTACCACAGTCGGCTATGGTGATGTTTCACCGATTACTCCAGCAGGTCAAATCCTGGCTGGTTTCGGCGGTTTGATGAGTGTGGCCGTATTCGCCATGTTACTAGGTGCTGTTGGTGGAGTCATCGACGATCTTATGGGTACGGGCGACAGTGATGAGGATCAAACGGTCATTAGCCCGGCTCAGGAAATAGCTACCCTAGCAGATCTATTAGAATCTGGTCACGTAACCCAAGAAGAATTCAATAGCAAGAAATCGAAGCTATTGAGCGAAATTTAGCTCCCGAAAACCGTTTCAGCGATCTAAATCAGCTAGAATCAGATATACGATTGTCTAACTGTTGGCGGGTAGCTGCCCACACCGAATCGACCGAAATACCCTGCATGCAAACATTGCTTTGGCAGTGTTTATTAAACGGCTTGCAAGGGCTACATGGTACTACATGCCGAATGGCAGTGTGCCTGTTGGATAGGGGTCGAAATTTGTAATAATTGCCTGGGCCGAATAGGGCAATAGTTGGTACTCCTAGTGCCGTTGCCATGTGCATTGGGCCAGTATCGTTAGCGATGAATAGGTTGCAATGTTCAATCAAACCCGCCAACTGTCCTAGGCGAAATTCGCCAGCTAACGATACTGCAGATAGCCCAACTTGGTCAGCAATGTATTCTGATAACTCTCTTTCCGCTGAGCTACCAAAGATTAGTATTTTTCCTTGATAATACTGGGCGTATCGTCGACCAATTTCGGCAAACCGCTCAGGTGACCACTTTTTGAAGTTCCAACTGGCTCCAGGGAAAAGGCCAATCGTTGGACCTAAAATCGAAACGGATTTTTGCTCGACTTTTTGTTGGGCGAAAGCTCGATCCTCTGATGAAACGTGTAGTTCTAATTGACGATCGGTAGCTGAAATTCCAACGACTTCAAGTAGTTGAAAATAATCATCAATAACGTGTTGTCGATTGTGCCGACTAATAGGTACAGGATCAGTTAATAGGTAACCATTAGGTCGATGAAAGCCAACTCGTATCCGTGCTTGGCTTAACCAACCAATCAGACTAGTACCAAATTTCCTTTGAAAATCAATAACTACGTCGAATCTTTTAGAACGTAAGAAATTGACCAACTGCAAGTTCGTAACCAGTCGTTTATCTTTACGGTCTAAAGTCAGAACTTCGTCTAAGTGTGGATTTTGACTTATTAAATCTTGGTAATGTTCGTCTGTCAGCATAGAAATCTTAGCTTGAGGTAACTGCTGACGCAATGCGCGAATAGCCGGTGTTGTTAAAACAACGTCACCCAGTGAGCTGAGGCGAATCAACAGAATATGGGTTCGCTGAAGATTTGGCAGATTCACGACTAGCAGAAACGAGTAGCCGAACTCCTATACTTATTAATCCCAATTACGAATATCAATGAACCGCCCCTTAATTGCAGCCGCCGCCGCCATTTGTGGGCTGACTAGGTGGGTCCGGCCGCCTTTACCTTGCCGGCCTTCAAAGTTTCGGTTAGAAGTACTAGCACACCGTTCACCCGGCTGAAGTTTGTCAGGGTTCATAGCCAAACACATACTACAGCCAGCTTCTCGCCATTCAAAGCCTGCTGCCTTGAAAATCTGGTCTAATCCTTCCGCTTCAGCTTCGCGCTTGACAGCTTTTGAACCAGGGACCACAATCGCACTGACCCGATTACTTACTTGTCGGCCTTCGACGATCTTAGCTGCATTGCGCAAATCAGAAATACGGGAATTAGTGCAACTACCAATAAAAACTTTGTCTATCTCAATTTGGTCAATGGGTGTACCAGGATTTAGCCCCATGTATTCTAGAGCTCGGCTAGTAGCCCGCTTTTCATCTATGGTTAGCATTTCGTCAGGATCAGGAATTTGAGCATTGATATCCAATACCATTTCAGGTGAAGTTCCCCAAGTAACTTGTGGTTGCAGCTGTTCCGCTGAGATAGTAACTGTTCGATCGTAAGCAGCACCTTCGTCTGTGGGCAATTGCTTCCAGTTTTTCACCGCTCGGTCGAAGTCGGCCCCTTCGGGAGAAAATTCCAAGCCTGACAGATATTGGTAAGTGGTGTCGTCAGGTGCAATCATACCGGCCCTAGCACCAGCTTCAATAGCCATATTACATACAGTCATCCGTTCATCCATAGTGAGGCTTTGAATAGTTGACCCTGTAAATTCGATGACTGAACCAGTTCCACCATCAGTACCAATTTGACCAATAATGGTCAATATGATGTCTTTGGCCGTAACTCCAAATGGAAGTTGACCTTGGATCTGAATCTGTAACGTTTTTGGTTTACGTTGAAGCAGGCATTGTGTTGCTAATACATGTTCAATTTCGCTGGTACCAATACCAAATGACAGCGCACCAAACGCACCATGAGTTGAGGTGTGACTATCTCCACAGACAATCGTCATACCAGGTTGAGTTAAACCTAGTTCAGGACCTATGACATGGACAATACCTTGTTTAGGATTGTCTAAATCATAAAGTGTAACGCCAAACTCCTGACAATTTTGAGATAACGTTTCCATTTGTTTTTTTGCAATTAGATCAGTAATGGGCAATGATCGGTCAGTAGTGGGAACATTGTGATCCATCGTAGCGAAAGTGCGATCTGGACAACGAACTGGACGACCGGATATGCGCAATCCTTCGAAGGCTTGGGGAGAAGTAACTTCGTGGATCAGGTGTGTGTCTATGTACAAGATGGTAGCTTCAGTGTCTGAGGCACGAACCACATGTCTATTCCAAATTTTTTCAAACATGGTTTTCATTTTTTTACTCCAGATCATATTGAACTTGGCTAGAATGATCAGTTTAATTAGCTTAATTCTAGCAAACCAATTTTCTTGTGTCAAAAACTGGCTCTGGTAGAGGTTTTGTTTATTATTGATGAGTTAAGGTTTTAAAAATTCGATTAATTCTTTCAAGCTTCGAACTACATGATATTGATGTCCCAAGGACTCAACCAATTTTTGGTACTGATTTTGGCTGTCTGTTTGACGCCCTCGACGATTTTTAACCTCTAAATGGATGGTCTTGCCTTCTGTTAGAAAAATCAGAAAATCAGGTGAACCAGCTTTACCAAAACGTAAAAAACTGCCACGTTCGGTTTTTAACGCACCACTATTATTCTTAATATAAACCAACAATTTACGTTGTTCTAGTAAACGCAAATACTGTTCGATAGCGGCTTGAATATCTTTTTCGGATGACAACATACAGTTTCGACGGTGAGTTCCTATGGGAGGTTCGAGCTATCCCCATCGAAATTCTGGCGGGTCAAAAACGAAACCGTGAAAAAGTTTCCGTTGCTCAATCGAAAGGCTATTATAAAACTTAGTTGGGTAACTCCAATGTTCGGTAGAAGCAATCATCCAAGGATGCTCATAGGCATAATAAAGCATAATTCGCTGACCATTTTCCTGACACCAAGGGCCACCCGAATGCCAGACAGCATTGTGAAATAGAATGGCAGTTCCAGCTGGCGCACAAACTTGAATAGCACCATCGAACAATTCTTTGTTTTGTAGATCATCAACAAATGGATCAGTCATGGCTTTGTGACTACCCGGAATCAAACATAAATTACCTTGTCCAGGTTTAGTCATATCGGTCAAATAGTAACCAACTTTCAGTTGCAATAGTGGAATTGGGCGAGCTAGCCCCCGATAACCATCGTCATGACCATCGATATGCCAAGCCATACCTCTCTCGATTGGGCTAAATTCTAATACGGCATCGGATGCATGATGATGAGGTTTCGAATTTAGCAAACTCTCAATATAAGCCATAATAGGCGGATAATCGAGCATCTTCAGGAATAAGGGATCGTCATCCAAAATGTAGAAATAACGGATGCTTTTGCCATCGATCTGGGTTATTCCAGTATGTTCTATTTTGTCTGAAACTAGTTTTCTTCTGCGATTAGCCACGTGCTTAACAGTTTGTAACAAATCTTTGGTCAGATTTAGATCCAAAAATTGTTCTAAGACTAAATAACCGTTGTTATCAAAAAAGAATTTTTCAGATTGACTAATCATTAGAACGAATTAAATTGAATAGAGAATGTGTGTGTTACGTTCCATAATCAATGTTTTTGGATCGCCCTCACCGAAAGGCTCGGCCCATAAAATCGGATTATAATCTCGTGTAACAAAACAGGCTCGATGAACGGGAACGGCATGCTTCAATTTTAGTCGTTGGGCCATAGCAAGACTACCATTGAAAAACGGAAACTCGCCTTCGGTTGGATGTGTAGTTAGAAAACCAATGTCTGGCTGTAATGCTAAAATTGGCTGGACTAAACTATCGTGCTGAGCGAAATTATTAATCGGATCCCCTGAAATATAGAGTTTTACATCTGAAAAGTCAATCACATAACCCAAGTGCGTTACGTCTGGTGGGTCGATATCAGCAGAAGGATCTCCATCCGGTGGTTTAGAATAAACTGGATAAATAGTGAATTCGTCACCGTTCAAGTTACAAGTTATTTTTTGGCCGGCAATAGCCTCTACGGCTTTGTCGCTCGGTGATATACAAGAAGAAATCCTCTCTATTGTTTTTTCATCAACACTAACCTGAATAATAGCATCTTTGATTGGTTCCATACTAGATGTCATATCATTAGAGATTCTAGTCAAACTTTCTGTGGGGCCAATATAGCATTTGGGTTGCCAAGCGTTTTCTAGACGTTGTAAAGATTCTATGCAGGTATGGTCTCCGTGATCATGTGTTAACAAAACAAGATCGGTTGGCAACTCGGCTTCTTCAACTGGCGGTTGAAGATGAATGAATCGATCTGCTGAACGTTCTTTTGGAAAGTAAGGATCGACTAAAATGGTTGTACCTGCACTATTTTTGATAGCAAAAGAACTCTGTTCAAACCAATGTAGGGCGATAGTTCCATTTGGTACATCTAAACTTCTAAATTCAAACATTGAATCTCCTATTGATGAGTGAAATGTAGGTTCAGTAAACAATTATACAAAAGGCAACCACTAACGACCAACACATTTTAGTCAACACCCACTCTTTCAGTTGTTTGGTCTTTAATGTATAATGTAAGTTGATTTTTGGCATCGCCCGATAAAACTGTAACCATTTCAAGGAATAATAATTATTATGATCAATTGGCAAGACCATCCCTGGGCTGGCGTTTTTCCGGCAACATTGTGTCCATTTAACCCTGACGAATCCATTGATGTAGAAGGATTAACTACTTATATGCAAGGCTTGGTTGATATTAATGGTATTAAAGGGGTTGTTTGCAACGGTCATACAGGTGAAATCATGTCATTGAGAGATAGTGAAAGAGCTGAAGTAACCAAAATCACCGCCAACGCAATTGGTCATAGAATCAAAATCATTTCAGGTGTTAGTGGTGAAGGGAGTTCTTCTGCCATTGATCAGGCGCAGGCGGCCAAATCTGTTGGCGCTGATGCCATCTTGCTAATGCCACCCCATCATTGGTTGCGTTTTGGCCGCACTTTTGAGACTGCTGTCGGTTTTTTCCAAGATGTGGCAGAAGGAGCTGATTTGCCGATCATCGTACACCAGTATCCTGCTTGGACTAAAGCTGGCTACAGTTTACAGGAAATGTTAGAGATAGTCAAAATACCACAAGTTGTCTGCATTAAAATGGGTACTCGAGATATGGCACGTTGGCGTTGGGATTACGAACAGTTGAAATTAGTGGCTCCTGACGTACCAGTTCTCACTTGCCATGACGAATATTTGTTAGCCAGTCTATTAGAAGGTTGCGATGGCGCCTTAATCGGTTTCGCAGGTTTTGTACCAGAGTTGATGGTAGAAGTTGTACATTCAGCCTTGAACGCAGATTTAACTGGTGCCAGAAAAGCTCGGCAATTGGTGGATCCATTGGCTCGAATCGTTTATAATTTTGGCGAACCAAGCAGCGATGCTCACCAACGTATGAAATGCGCTAGATGGTTGATGGGTCGATTTCCTTCCATGACCATGAGACGGCCACTACGTCAGTTATCGGAAATCGTGGTTGATGACATACGCCAACGTCTACGAGCAATTGGTTACCAATGTGTAAATTAGTTTAAAGCTGACAGGTGGTTTTTCGTTACTGACTTTCGTAAATGGACTCATAAGAACAAATATTCATTTTGGGAAAAAATCAAGATTAAGGAAACCTGATATGGCAAAAGGAGAAATTTACCCGTCGGAGGCCCTTACGTTTCAAGATAGTGAAACGGGGGTTGAAATCCGTCAAGTGACAACCGATTTTTCCAATCATCATCATCCTTTTTTTATTGTTCCTGCCTACGATGACTTGATGAAGCGATTAATTTTCATCTCCGAGCGAGCTGGAAAACCACAGATTTTTGCCGAGCTGCGTCAAAGTGGTGAATTAGTCCAATTAACCGATCGAAAAGATCTGAGTCCCTGGTCTATTTATCCATCGCACGACGGAAAATCAGTCTTTTTTACTGCCGGAACCAGTGGTTGGCGAATAGACCTAGACTCATTGGAAGAGATTGAATTGGTCAATATATCTGTTGCCCATTTGCGTGAGCAAGGAACAGTCGCAGCAGCAATGGGGACAACAGCTCTGAGTACCGACGATCGATGGTGGGCAATACGCTATAATAACCGTTCTAAACCAGCTGATTCACCTCAGTCAGCAATTGCTATGATTGATACGAAAACTGGACAAATGGAAACTATTTTGCAACGGGATAGCATCAGCCATATGCAGTTTTGCCCTGATGATTCCAGTCTTCTATACTATGCCGGATCCTTGACCGACCGAGTTTGGGTCGTCAATCGGGATGGATCCAACAATCGTCGATTGTATGCTAGAAATGTAGAACGGAATGAATGGATAACTCATGAGTCATGGATTCCGACAACTCGTGAACTAGCCTTTGTGGATTGGCCTAATGGTATTCGTTGCATTAACGTTGATAATGGAACAGAACGATGCATAACTACTTTCAACGCTTGGCACGCCGTCTGTAATCGAAACGGTACTTTGATGGTTGCCGATACCAACTATCCTGATATTGGTATTCAATTGTTTAATCCTAGAGACGGGCAAGGTAAACCAACTGTTCTTTGTCATTCTGGTGCAACCTCGGTTGGCAATCACTGGCAAAGCGCTTTTCCTTATGCCAAGGGACCAATCAATGTCTATGCTCCTCAACATACTCATCCACATCCATCCTTCAGCCCTGACAGTCGCTTAGTAGTTTTCACTTCTGATCGTTCAGGTTGGGCACAAGTCTACGAAGTCACGCTGCCAGACGAAGTTTTACTAACCATATAGGTGTAAAAATTTTTCCGGATCTCATTGTTAGTAATACCAGAAAACATTGATTTTGAACAAGCAACAATATGAATTGATATTGCATCAACTAAAACACTAAAATCAAGTTCGATTATCATCAAGTAGTTGTTTCAGTAAATTAATGTAGCTAGGCCGAATACGACAACAACCACCAACAATGTTGGCCCCACTAACAATCCATTTTTTCACCTCAACAACATATTGCCTGGGAGACAGAAATTCCATTGAGGTCCAGTGGTTACGTTCTGTCTCTGTTGTCGTTTCCTCCCCTTCGTGAATTGATAAAACATTTTCTGCATTAGCATAATCGCCGATAGGCTGATCCGTTTAATCACGTAAAACTTGAATAGTCGACGTTACTATGTTAGCTCCACAACAGTTGACCAAATATGCATCAGCCGACAAACCATCTAAGAACCGGTAAGCTGGCTGAATTGTTTCCCCACTTGGTAGCCGATCGACACGGTTGCCGTGTAAAGTCCAACTAACCCAGACTAGCAAATTAGATTTCAGGGCAGAATTAAGAGCAGATCGGGCCTCACGGCCGCTAGCCGTCGTCTCACAAATAAGTAGGTCAACTCGGTCCTTTAGTATTTGAACCAATTGATCGTACTTATTGTCCATTTCTTTTTCTGGTAGAATCAAATCTGCTCGATAGCTAGTTTCCAATGGCGGCAAAGACGCTGCAATTTTTACCGATTAACCCGATTTTTGAACTGCGTTCTTGGCTAAATTAATGGCTATCAGGATTAAGTCTTCTAACTCACTGGACATTCCCTCTCTGTTTAAAATTGGTTGAGTAAGAGCATAATTGTTAATGGTAATGTAATCAGCACTAGCAGCAATGTAGTCTAAATGAATTTTCTCAACGGCTATTGGATCTGTTTTCAGGGTAAGTGCTGACCAAACAGAATCTACATGAGAGGGTACATTTACTCCGCGCTGTCTGAGCTCACTGCCCAAACCACCATCCCCTAAAACAATACCTTCAGGAAAAATTGGCCCCATCTTTTTTCTATCCAGAGTTTTATTTTCAGGACTCAAATATATCAAATAATCTAGTACTACTGTTTTCTATTTGTTTTAATAACATAAGTGATAAACGTAAAAATACTTAATTTCCTTCCCCGTTGGCTAAATTATGATAAAATCAAACACATGCAATCCTTTTTTATCCAATTTAGTGCTTTATTTTTGTTTTTATTCTGCCCTTTGTCTTTGGTTGAATCATCCCAAAAATCAGTGAGTGAGGATCAACATCTATTGGCTTTGCGGTTCATTCGTAGCATCCGATTTCAAAATCAAAAAAAAACATTATCCATGATTAAAAGTCGACCGAAAAAAAAACAATCTTGGTATAAACAGGTTCGTTTCTTGGCTAATGGCCTGATCAACTATTACCAAAAGTTCATTTCCTCTCAAGACATGCCAGTCTGCAATTTCACCCCCAGCTGTTCACGTTTTGGACAAATGGCTATCCAACGTTATGGATTAATCAGGGGTTGCCTATTAATTGGCGACCGCTTGTTTCGTTGCAATCCACTATCTTATCAGCACCATACTATTCACCTTCAAACTGGACTATGCCATGATCCAATTACTGATTACTAATTTTAGGTAAATACAAAAATAGAACCGATAAGATAGAGAAGGAGCCTTTTATTTTGTCCAACTTAAATCCAAAGAATAACCTCGTTAATACACATCAACTGGACAACGGCCTGACCATTTTGACCAAAGAAGTTTATTCTGCTCCCGTTGCTAGCATCTATATCTGGTACCGTGTTGGGGCTAGAAACGAAAGACCTGGTTTAACTGGCATTTCACACTGGGTTGAACATATGTTGTTCAAAGGTACAAAAAAATTCCCCAAGGAAAACTTGAAGCGGGTGATCGAAGGAAATGGTGGCAAATGGAATGGCTTTACTAGCATGGATTATACAGCCTATTACGAGGTACTTCCAGCTGATAAAATAGAAGTTGGTTTAGCACTAGAAGCTGATAGAATGCAGAATAGCATCTTCGATCCAGAGGAAGTGGAAAATGAGCGTACAGTTATTTTGTCGGAACGAGCAGGGGCCGAAAATTCCCCTCGCTTTGTCCTACGCGAAGAGGTGCAAGCTGCCGCTTATAAAGCTCATCCCTACCAGTGGGGTATCATGGGTTGGGATTCAGACTTGAAAAGTATGACTCGCGACGACCTTTATAGCTACTATCAACGTTGTTATATACCGAATAATGCAACACTAGTAGTCGTAGGTAATTTTAAAACTGATCAACTTTTACAACAAATCAGAAAACATTACCAAGACCTGACAATAGGCGAACCAATTGACGAACCAAAAACCATTGAACCACCACAAAGGGGAGAACGACGGGTAACAGTCCGAAAAGAAGGCCAACTCGCTTACGTGGCCATGGCTTATCATATACCACCCGCGGGAGCAGACGATCTCTATTCGCTGGATGTACTCTCAACTATCATCTGTGTGGGTAAAACTTCTCGATTTTATCAAGAGTTAGTTGATCAACAGATAGCAACTTCAGCTTATCTAAGTCCAATGTTTTCTAAAGATGCCGGCTTAGCTTGGGCTATGGCTGAAGCCTGTGCCAATGTCTCTGCGGATCAATTGGAGAAAAAAATTCTTGAACAAATTGAACGAATACAAAATGATCTGGTAACCGAAGAAGAATTGAATCGAGCCATCCGACAAACTGAAGCCGAATTTATATTCGCCATGGATAGTGTCTCTAACCAAGCGGCTCAGATTGGCTATTATGAAACAATTATTTCTCATACCTATTTGCATACTTACCTAGACCGAATTCGAGCAGTAACACGAAAACAAATTCGTGAATCCGCACAGAAATACTTTGGGGCAAACAATCGAACTATTGGCCACTTTATTCCCTTGCCAACAGAATCGAGCCAATTAATGATGAAGGAGATCATAAGTGACTGAAATGGCACATAGGGCTAGGTACCAACTTGATAATGGAATAACACTGATTATTCAAGAGAATCATTTTAATCCGACCATTTCTATTGTCGGCTATATTAAGGCTGGCAGTATCTTTGATGGGAATAACGGTTGGCCACTTGGCACAAGTGATTTTGTGGCAGAAATGCTAATGAATGGCACTAAAAATCGTAGTTGGAAAGAAATTGCCAATCAGATTGAGTCAGTGGGTGCTAGTATCGATATTTGGGGCCAACGAGAGAGCGTTGGCATTGAATGCGACCTATTGGTTCGGGACTTAGATATAGTGTTGGATGTTCTACAAGATGTTTTGCGAAACCCCAGTTTCCCACTAACTGAAATTGATAAACACCGGTGTCAACTGAACAGCAGTTTCTTGGCTTGGGAAGATGACACTTATCGAATTGCTAGTCGTCTAGTACAAGAGATGATTTATCCTGAAGGACATCCGTATCACCATCGTGTACAAGGTGATCAAAACTCCATTGAACAGATCAACCAAAAATTATTGGTTGACTTTCACCAAACACTGTATCGACCGGACCAATTAGTTTTAGTCATAGTAGGCAATATTGATACACAACAGACAGTCCAAAAAATAGAGCAAGTATTTGGTAATTGGTCTCTTCAAATAGAATCCGAGATAAGCAGTCATATTCCAACTATCAATCTTGAATTAGCCCAAAAGAAAGTAAAATCAATGATGGATAAATCACAAACCGATATTATTCTGGGTCATAAAGGTGTGGCTCGTTCAAATCCCGAATACGAAGCCTTAAATCTGATGAATCGAGTCTTAGGTGGCAGTGCAGGTATTGGTCGACTATTCAGCCGAATACGGGATGTCCAAGGTTTAGCTTACAGTGTGTGGAGTACGTTTACTCCGGCTAGTGGAGAAGGCATGTTTCTGGTTGGTGCTGGTGTAGAACCCAATAATATTGATCGAGCCGTAAGTAGCATCGGACACGAAATCAAACTGATCAAAAATCAAGGTGTTACGAATGAGGAATTAGCCGACGTTCAGAATCTAACAATCGGTAACTTCATGCTGGCTTTGGAAACCAACAAGGGAATTGCATCGGTTTTGTCTACAGCAGAGTTCCGCCATTTAGGTTTAGATTATATCGACCGTCAAGAATCGATATACAGGCAAGTTACACAAAAACAAGTTAATGCCGTCGCCCAAAAATACCTATTTCCAGACCACATGTGTTTAGCTATTGCTGGACCGCACAGCTAGTTAATAAGCTATACTAGTTAATAAGCTAGAATTGTCAAGAGGATGTCATTTGCAGTTCTGTTTAATATTTGATATATTTTCATCATCAAAAAACTAAATATTTATATTGAAGCAATAAAAATGAAAACTCAGAAACCTTTTCATGTGATGACCAAGCCAATAGGTCCTATTTGTAACCTAGATTGTGAATATTGCTTTTATTTGAAAAAAGAGGACCTGTACCCCGAAACGAAATCCTTCCGTATGACCGATGATGTCTTAGAAACATATGTACGTCAGTACATCGAAGCCCAACCGACTAACGAAGTTGTTTTTGCTTTTCAGGGTGGCGAACCTACACTGATGGGTTTACATTTTTTTGAGAAAGTCATTGCTTACCAAAAACAGTATAAGCGACGGGGTATGACCATCCAAAACACTTTGCAAACCAATGGCACACTACTGAACGACGATTGGGCAATATTTCTCAAACAACACAATTTTTTGGTTGGAATCAGTTTAGATGGACCGCCAAAACTACATGATAAATATCGGTTTGATAAACAAGGACGTCCATCTCATGAACAAGTTGTAAGAGGTATACGTTATCTTCAAGCACATCAGGTTGATTACAATATTCTGTGCGTAGTTAACGAACATAATGCCCAAAAACCTGTTGAGATCTATAACTACATCAAGTCATTAGACGTGGATTTCATACAATTTATTCCGATTGTCGAGCACTTTGGAAATGGAGATCATGTTTCTCCTCGTTCAGTTGGAGCTAAACAATATGGCCAATTTTTATCAGCTATTTTTGATGAGTGGGTGCAAAAAGATGTTGGCCGAATTTTTGTCCAGATTTTCGATATCGCTTTGGAAGCTTGGTTAGGCTACAATCCTAGCCTCTGCATATTTAATGAGACTTGTGGTAGTGCTTTGGCGCTAGAGCATAACGGTGATCTATACAGTTGTGATCACTATGTTGAGCCCGAATATTTGGTCGGTAATATTAACCAGCAGACTATGAAAGAATTAATAGAGTCTGATTTTCAGATCAAGTTCGGTAACGATAAAAAGGATACATTACCCCAATATTGTTTGGACTGTGAAGTCAAATTTATGTGCAACGGTGGATGTCCTAAGAACCGATTTATCAAGACACCTGATGGTGAGGATGGTCTTAATTATTTGTGCGAAGGCTACCGCCATTTCTTTAACCATATTGACCAGCCGATGAAGCTAATGGCTGCAGCTTTAGAACGTGGTCAGCCAGCTGCCTCCATTATGCCCATTATGTCACAAACAAAAGCCGGTAAAAATAAACTGACTAATCGGCCGAGAAGAAAAAGACGACGACGACAAAAATAGAAAGAAAATAATTAAGAAGGGGATATCTATGAAGACGTGTTTTTTTCCAGTTTTTAGCCGATTTTTGGGTCTATTTATGTTTTTGTTTGTTCCCTTGACGGTACTTGGAGGACCGAAAGAATCATTGCGCTTTGACCGTGATATTAGGCCAATTTTGTCCGATAAGTGCTATGCGTGTCATGGACCGGATGCTAAACAACGTCAGGGTAATCTAAGACTAGATACAAAAATGGGCGCATTAATTGACAGAAAAGAAAATCGGGTCATCATTCCTCACCACCCCGACGAAAGCCCTTTGATCCAACGCATTAATCACGACGACATAAGCCGACGTATGCCACCAATTGATTACAATCGTAAACTGACCCAGAAAGACCGCCAACTATTGGCCCAATGGGTTGAAGAGGGGGCTAAATGGGAAGATCATTGGCTTTACACGCCTCCATCTCGTCCCAAATTGCCATCGGTTAAAAACAACTCTTGGCTTAATAATGAAGTTGACTCTTTTATTTTGAATAGGCTAGAAAGGGCGCAAGTGGTTCCATCCCCAAGAGCAGATCGGCATACATTGATTCGCCGACTCAGCTTTGACTTGACTGGTTTACCACCGGCCTACGCAGATGTTGAAACCTTTGTAAACGACAGCAATCCCATGGCCTATCATAAGGTCATTGACCAATTATTAGCATCGCCTCACTACGGGGAACGAATGGCCCTCTACTGGTTAGATTTGGTTCGTTATGCCGATACTACTGGCTACCATTCGGATGAAGATATAAGCATCTGGCCTTATCGAGACTATGTGATTCAAGCTTTCAACGATAATATGCCTTTTGATCAATTTACCCGAGAGAATTTGGCAGGCGACCTTCTCGAAAATCCAACCACTTGGCAGAAGGTTGCCTCCGGCTACAATCGACTCAACCAAACTACAGCTGAAGGAGGTGCTCAAGCCAAAGAATATTTGGCCATTTATTAAACAAAGACCGTTCAATAAAGTTGCAAACCCATCTGGCATGCCTAAATCATTAATTGTTAGTCTTGCAAATACAGCACCGTTAGCAATTAATCATA
>CAYVHK010000010.1:0-835 GCA_964451145.1 uncultured bacterium
AACCTGAGAAGACAAACAAATAGTCGTTCTGTTACCATTAGGCATTAATACAGCTTCTACTGCGTCACCATTTGCAACTTCAAATAAAAACTTTGTTGACTGATCATTTTCTGACTCGGACTGTGTTTTTAGTTCTGCTTGACTAATCCACGCTTCTGCTTTGAGTTTTTGGCGAAGTGAAACCGGTAAGTTAGTCATTAGGTCTATATCAGTAACGTTTTTCTGATATAGCCAAGCCCAAATTTGGTTAGCCCGATATTTAGGTTGTTTCCAATTAGTGACACGTTGGATCAATTGTGATTTAGATAATGTTTTTAAGTTAATCATTTTGCAGACTCATGAGTCGGACAAACTCGGAGTGGTTTTCAATAGACTGAAACGCCGGTTCCGCTTGGGCTAATGGGGTAAGAGATACATCGTTATAGAGCGCTAACTCTAGAAACTGAATAGAGCGTTCTAATTCGTTTTGTTCAGCCAACGAAACCGCGAAATTATACTGAGCGCTGGAGCAGTCGCTTCGCCTCAAATATTAAAGCATTTTGAAAAGATTTATCGGCTTTTTCGTAGTCCTTCAGCAAATAGTGTGTCCGACCGAGTTCAGCGTAAATATCAGGGACATTAGGTGTTAGGTTGAGAGTTTTTTCATAGGCGTCCAGAGCTTGCTCATGCCGACCTAAATGGTTGCACGCAGCGGCTAACTGCAAGTAGCCACGTGGATCTTCAGGCAGTGCGTTAACAATAATACTGTATTGCTCAATGGCTTTTTTCCCTTGTTCTTGTAATAGGTAAGACGTAGCTAAATAAGAACGAGCATCCATACGATGCGTATCTAATT
>CAYVHK010000010.1:845-20512 GCA_964451145.1 uncultured bacterium
GTAAGACTTCATAAGCTTGAATAGCTTCTTCGTAACGGCCAGATTGGGTTTGCAAAATAGCAATGCCCTCCATTGCTACCTGGTTCTGTGAATCGAGTTCTAGCACACGATGATAACAGCTAATTGCCATATCGTAATTTTGTCGAGATCGGTAACTTTGTCCGCGCCTCAGAAAATCTCGGATATTACGTTTTTTAGAAAATATAAGTTGGAAAGCTAAACTAAAAATAGCGATCAGAAAAATAAAGGAAAAAATTAGGTAAACTAACCCTTGATTCATTCGTCGGATCGATTACGCTGATGCCGGTTTCTGTCACGTTGGGTTTTCTTGTCTATAGATTGCTGAAAAGCAGTTTCTAAATCAATACCTGTCTGATTAGCTAAACATATTAGTACAAATAATACATCAGCCAACTCTTCGGCCAAATCTAGATCTCGGTCTGAATCCTTGAAACTTTGATCACCATACCGACGAGAAATGATCCGAGCGACCTCACCGACTTCCTCTGTTAATATTGCCATATTGGTTAGCTCTGAAAAGTAACCAAAGCCAATATCTTCAATCCAGTTATCTACGATTTGTTGATAGTCTTTTAGCTTATATTCCATTTTTTGAAAACTCCACACCATAAATCTGATTAGTATTGGATTGTATCGGCTTTGTTCTCAAATACATGGCCAATGGTAACTAATCAGATCATGATTGTACTACTAATAATTAATTCTTAATAAGCGTTTTTCTGCCTCCGGTGAAGGATTGCCATCAAAAACTAAGCGACCTTTTTCTAAAATTAGCAAGCGATCAGCATACTGAGCAGCCAAATCAAAGTCATGTGTCGAGAATAAAAGAGATGACATTTCGATGGAACGACTATCAACCAAACGACTAACCTGGGTTAGTGTTTCTTGCAAATGTTTGAAATCTTGGCCAGTTGTGGGTTCGTCTAAAATCAAAAGTCGAGGCTGGATAGACAGGCTAGCTGCAATAGCAACACGCTGACGCTGCCCTTGAGATAAAGAGAACGGCACCTCTGCCGATAAATGGCTCAAATTGAAACTGTTTAAGATTTGGTCAATCATATCATTGGTTTGATCAAATTTGAGTCTATTATGTTCATAACCAAAGGCAATTTCTTGCCGAACGGTTTTGGCTTGCAAAATCAGGTCGGAATTTTGAAAGACAATGCCAATTTCACCAATTGCATCTTTGATGCTTCGAATAGATCGACCATTCAAAAGAACATGGCTCCTTTTGTCGGTCAGCGGTAAAATACCACACAAACAGTGTATGAGGGTTGTTTTGCCTGAACCATTTCGACCCATTAATGCCACTTTCTCACCTTCCCCAACCTCAAAAGAGATTTGAGACAAAACCTTTTTTATCGGACTATGATAGTCGAAAGTTAAATTAGAGACAGCCAAAACAGGTTTTCGATTGTTGCCTGTTATTGTATAAGATTTTGGCTTCGGAGATGGTATGGAAAAATTGCCTGATAGTAAATCATCGGCTTCGATAACCATACGATTTGCCACCTGCCAAAAACGATTGGCAAATTTCTCTACATTTTCTGTTTGATGCGTAACTAAGATAATAGTCAAATCGGATAAGCTAGCCTTGAGTTTCTTAAGGGAAATTAATACCTGTCGGCTAGCCAAAGGGTCTAGATAACTAGTCGGTTCGTCCAACAACAACACCTGAGGTTGTAGAGCAAGCAAACTTGCTAGGGCGATCCGCTGTTTTTCTCCACCGGATAAAGAATTAGTATTACGGCTCCGCATCTGCAGTTCAAAGTCAAAACCGACTAGAGACAGGGCTTGATTGATCCTTTGACTGATTTTGGATCGCTGGAGACCAAGATTCTCCAGTCCAAAGGCAATTTCATCTTCTACTGTGGTACAAAAGACTTGATCGTCAGGATTTTGTAACAGTGATGCCACCTTTGGGCGTGTTGAGGTGCTGTTTCCAACAGCTATTTTCCCAATAGTCGTTCCACTGTCAGTATTCAGACCACCAATAGAGCGAAGCAAAGTTGATTTGCCACTGCCGGTAGCACCTGTCAATAAAACAAAATCACCTGCATAAGCCGACAGTTGAATATTTTCCAGAGTTGGTTGATTCCGACCATGGTAAGTGAAAGCATAATTAGAAACAGCGACCGTTTTCAAATTGCTCTGATCCAAAAAATAGGTTAAATAGGTTAAAACTATTCTTAAAAGAAAGTAAGATAAGATTTATTTTCTGCTAACCGCCATAGCAATAATCCTAACTCGCGAGCATGGTAATCTCCCCACATTGATGATTCACCACAGGGTATTGATTGTCCGGCTGGAACGTAATCCCAACCGTTGGGGCGATGGTAAACTGAATGCAAAATTAGCCCTTGATGATCAATTGATTCGGATAAATAAGGTGCTGAAAAAAGCGTGTCGGCAATGGTTAAACCAGCTTGAAAGTATTTCTCTCCTAGAGGCCTAGTCTCGTCTTTGGACTGGAGATATCGACCGAGCCGAATCAACCCTTGAGCAGCAATGGCAGCGGCAGAACTGTCAACTGGCTCCCAAGAATTATAGGGATCGGCGAGTTGGTCCAGATAGTTATTGTTCATTTGAGACAGGCCGGGGGCCCCTGTATCCCAATACGGTATGCCATCAGTCGTACTATTATGGAGATAAAAGTCTGCGGTAGCTAATGCTGACTTGGTCATCCATGTCAGAACAGTATCGATTGAATCAAATTGACCTAGATCGGCTTTACACAGATGAGAATCCTCTAAAGTTGCAAAGAACTCCAATTGTTCTGCATAACCGGTGATAACCCAAGCTAAACCACGTGTCCAAGTACTAAACGGAGAATAGCCCTGTTGAGTGCTGGGACAGCGATAATTACCATCTTTGGTATTGAAAATTGACTCGTGAGCAACTCGTCCTCTCACATCGTATGCATCTTTATTTTCCCCATAATAAATGTTATAATCGGCAGTGGCTTTTGCATGTTGTATCAGTCGGTTCATCAACGATATTTCCCGATCACCTTCGCCCATTAGAACATGCCCTAGGTTGTGTCCGATAGCCAAAATGCGAAGTGAACGAATGGTATCAGAAAACAAAGAGTGTGGACCATTGAAAGAATAGATGAAGCCAGAATCGTTTTGGATTGGCGTCCACCGACTGGCTTGAATTGCTGCCGAAGTTTTTAATGCCAGCTCGCAGAAGTGTTGTTGCCAACCCTCGTCGGCCACACGACCTTCTAAAATTAATCGGCGCAGATTACCATAGGTAGAAATATTATTAAACCCATGGTCGTGAACACCAATATGCGAAACGTGAGTCGCCATTTTGTCTAACGTTTTTTGCTGACCAATTTCTAGAAACTGAACTTCGTCAGTCGCATCATACTGTAAGATGGCTGAACCAAATTGAAAACCTTGGGTCCACTCGGTCCAACCCCGTGTGGTATAAATTCCATCGGCGGTGAAAACCGGTGTACCATCAGCTGGGTTCCAGCTATTTTCAATGGCTAAAATTTTCTGACCTGATAATTCAAACAGACGTTTGATTTTCGGCTTTAACTGGGAAGGTGAGAGGTTCTGATTAATCTCCATAGACAATGACCCTTTTAGTCTAGAAAGGTAAGTATATCATGATTCCACCCAATTAGTGAAGATATGACTTTACTATTATGATAAGTAACCAATAAGAGCAGAAAATGAAACCAAATATTTTAATAATCATTGCTGACGATGCTACCTACAATGATTTACCTCTTTATGGAGGTCAGAATGTTAAAACACCTAATATTGATCTTTTGGCCGAACAAGGCTTGGTATTCGATCGGGCATACTTGCCAATCGCAATGTGTAACCCTTGCCGGACAGCCTTGTACACGGGCTTGCATCCGGTTCGTAACGGTTCTTGTTGGAATCATTCTACCGCCCGACCTGGCACCAAAAGTATAGTTCACCATCTTCGTCAGTTAGGATATAGAGTCGGATTGTGTGGGAAAAAACACTTGTCCCCAGTAGAAAGCTTTCCATTTGAATTAGTAGAAGGTATTGAATCGAATTGTGTCCACCCAAATCCTGAATTTAACTTAGATGGAATGTGTGAATTCATAAGTAGGCAAAAAGAAGAACCATTTTGTTTAGTGGCTGGATTGATCGAACCACACACTCCTTGGACTGTTGGCAACCCCGAAAATTTTGATTTGGAACAATTAAAACTGCCTTCTTACATGGCCGATACCCTAGAAACGCGCCAGGATTATGCTAAGTATTTGGCGGAGATCGAGGTTTTGGATCAAGAAATCGGTCAAATACTCAAATTACTTGATGTAAGTCGCCAAGCTAATAACACGTTAGTTATTTTCACCTCTGAGCAGGGGGCTCAGTTTCCTGGGTGCAAATGGACAAACTGGAATACGGGCGTACACACCGGTTTCGTCGTTCGATGGCCAAATCAGATTCAGCTAGGCCGAACTTCAGCTTTAATTCAATACGAAGATGTATTACCGACTTTGATACAAGCAGCTGGTGGAGAGGTATCTACACTAGATTTTGATGGTACTAGTTTTTTGCCGGTCCTCCAGTCAGGCAAAAACGAGCATAGGTCTTATGCATACTTCATGCATAATAATATCCCGGAAGGTCCGCCTTATCCCATTCGATCAGTAACTGATGGAACCTATCATTATATTCGGAACTTGACACCCGATACCATTTACATAGAGAAACATTTAATGGGGCAAAATCAGTGGCATCAGTATTGGCCAACTTGGGTAATGGATAGCACCTTTAGTGAGCGAACATGCCAGTTGGTTAATCGTTACATGCATCGACCGCATGAGCAGTTATATTATCTATGTGATGATCCCTTCGAGATGACTAATTTGGCTGACCAATCGAAATATGTTGAGGTCAAACAACGATTGTCGGATGAACTCGACTGTTGGTTAAAAAATCAAGGCGACCCAGGAGCCGAAATTGATACTGAAAACCAGTGGTTAGCGGCCAAAGAAGGACAACACTTTTCCCCCATACCTTTCTTTGAATAGTCTTAACGTTTGTACTCGCTGCGGTCGGTATTCCCGCCATATTTCATAGCATAAACCAACAAATTAGTCATAAATCGATGAACATCTGGAGATCGACGATCTTGCAAGCGAGCACGACTATCGACTTCTGACGTCTCCATACAACAAAGATAATCCTTACGATTAAAAACAACAGCTAGCCGAGTGCCAATAAAGATACCTTTTTGAAATTTGAACTGTGTAGGTTTCGGTTTATAACCACTGTTCCAAAATACGTCTCCTCCCGTTGGAGGCTCAGTTAATTGATAGTAAACTGTGTATAGTTTGTGATCATGTGGGATATTAGCTAATTGAAACTCAGGCAGTACTGCTTGCAACTCTCGTCGAAAGCGAGACGCAAAATTCCCATTAAAACCACAGTCATCGAAAAATAATAGACCACCGCGGTTAATGAGATATTTTCGCAATGCAATCCGTTCATTTCGTGAAAAACCTTCAGCTAAGGGACCATCTTTAGCCAAGCTACGATTAAGTACAATATCTCGGTCGTGACCAGTCATAAAAATAAATGGAGCATCTAAAATTCGTTCATCTGTCATGGACAAAGAACCGCCTTCGAAATTAACATCTGCCGTAATTTTGGTATTATCTTGCAACCATTTAATAAAACTTGGTACTGCGGTCGGATCCTGCCACCAATCTGACAAAGAATGCTTGAGTCGCATCAGTTTGATATGAGCAGAAAAGTCGTTACCACTGCCCACGATCTTAGCTCCTAATTTATCATTCGAAATAATGACCAACTCTTTCATGCTAAAGTTAGAGACTTGACCTGATTCTTTAGCCCCAGTTGAGTTGAGCATTGAAGCAATACCTATGGAGTCAACTCGTCCTTGACTTTGTGCTCGGACCCGGTTGGACAGTAACCCTGCACCAGCCAAGGGAGTGCTACTAGTCGCATTATTTGGAGCTTGAATCCGACTTTGATTCAGTGTCATTGGAATCCGAGTCTGAGTTGTGATATCTGTTGGTCGTTGGTCCATTAGTTTGGGATTGAGATCAACATTTTGCTGAATATCAACGGGGCGTCGTTGAACAGTTTCGGCTACATTGGTCGGTGAAGTAACTAGAATTTTAGGTTGGTTGGTTAGACGTAAAGAAGGATCCGGAGTTATCCTTCTTTGAATGCGATCTACCACTGGTTTTTTTATCATTCGACGGGTGCTTGTCTCCGGTATAGAGACAAAATCGACTGAAATTTTATCTTTCTCAATAATGTGATTTCGCAAATTAAGGGCAATATAAACTGCTAATAATAAATGAAGTAACAATGAAATGATTACCGCTGGTGATACCCGAAACAATCGTTGTAATAAAGAAAAACGAGTAAATTCAGAGCCAAAAATCGTTTCAATTTCTGCTGTTTGAATTCCGTTACTTATAGTCATTATCCCGATTTTCGAACGGGTAAACGTAAGTTGATCTACCGAACTTTCTCCTAGGAATAGCTTAAGTTGATCTAGTAAGCAAGTCACTTGTCCAGGCTGAACGACGTTTGCAGAAAGCTGATGAAACGAGAGTAAAAGATCTCTACTTCCAGCTGAAATGTGGACGGTTTTCGCATCAATGGTCTCAATGGTCAGATGAGTTAGATCGTTCAATATCTTTCGCCGACCAGCTAACGCTTGCAACGATCGCAAAGCCTGCAAAAGATCTTTTTGATTGACTTGGATTTTCATTTATTCTACGATTCAAAGTATTGGAGGACGGTACCAAATAAATTTCACCGCCAGCCAGTTATTAAAAATTCCTTACAATGCTTTCTTTGACGTTGGAGGATCTAATTCAGTTGATTTCCAAATTTATACTAGTGCTATTTGACCCTTTATCTGATTTTCTAACTAAAACAGTTTTAGTGAAACCTCTAGCGCAAAGTTTATCAGCTTAACTTTTGCAGTTTCCTAACAGTAATTTTTGACCTAACATAACCACATTTTTATTACTTTAGAGATTATACATTTGAACAATATTTGATATTTAGCATTAATGAAGCAAACAATTTATTAAAGATATTGTCATTATGATTGACAATCTACAGGTGTCAGTTCTTTAGGTCAGCTATTTTTCTAACAAGATTACCGAAACACTAGAAACATATTAGGTTTAAGCTAATGGTCTATTTATAGGTAAATTTGATTAGTTTAAAAACTTATGTAATTAGAGATTTTTCCTACTTTTATTCCAGCCAACAATCTTCAGTAAAGGCTTGTCGTAGAAACATTTTTTTTCGGGTTGGACCGGCTTTCTCTATCCAGTCGAGAGGCACTTCTTGTGTGTAACGGTGTGGCGGACCAGTTTGTTTAAAAATGTCGATTACAAACAAGCGGTAAACTTGCGCTGAATTCCATGGCTTCGGTTCAACCCCATGATACATTCTGGCGTTCAAATAAACCATACTACCGGCTGGTAGTTCCAGTCGGTGGGCTTCTAACTTTCGACCAGCTTCTTGATCACATTCGCCTGACAACAGTCTATCGGCCGATACGTCTCGCGTCGGAGCAACTTTATGACTGCCGGGAATAATCATTAGGTTACGATCCCCCTGCTTAAAGCCATTAGGGTAATAAAGAATTTGGATGTACCACTTATGTCGTTCCGCCAAATTGATTGGGTGTTCATGAAACCAGTGGTGGTGGTCTTGATGAAAACCGAGTCGTTTGGCTCCACGGGGAGCAATATTCATAGCTGAGTGGCAAAAATGGTACTCAGAGCCAATCGTGGCTTGTAATAAAGCTGTTACCAACGGTGCGTCAATTAGTCCATCGCCCCAAGGACCTCTATCGTTCCAAGGCCGGACAAAGTAAGTGGAAGGATTATCACCTTTTGACTCCAGTTCAGCTAGCGATTTGAAGTAATCCTTCACCGCCTGCAACGATAAAATTTCGTTAGTTAGACCTTTCAAACCCTCGCTTGTAAAAACCTCTGGAAGGATTAAGCAACCGTCTCGGTGAAAGGTTCCGATATCGTTACTCGTTGGCTTGTCTAATCGAAATATCGGTTTCATTGTCTATCCTAATTTGTCTCTATCTTATCATATCTTGGCTCGCATTCTAAAAGGTGTCGCACAAAAAAATCTCGCTGTCGACGTGTACCGTAATCAGTTCCTACTGCTCCATGACCTGTGCCCGGAATGATCAATAGATCAAAATCTTTATCAGCTTGGATCAAAGCGTTAACCACTTGCAAGGTACTAGACGGATCTACATTTCGATCTAGTTCGCCTACAACCAACAACAGTTTCCCGCGTAATTTGTCAGCATGCGTCACATTACTATTGTCAGCGTAGTGAGAGCCAACTGGCCAACCCATCCAGGCTTCGTTCCACCAAATTTTGTCCATTCGGTTGTCGTGACAACCACAATCAGCAACGCCAACACGGTAAAAATCGCCATGATGCAACATTCCGCTCAACACATTCTGTCCGCCAGCTGAACCACCGTAAATACCGACTCGCATTAAGTCCATTTCTGGGTATTGTAATCCTGCAGACTGGATCCAAGCAATTCGGTCTAGGAACCCAGCGTCTTTCAGGTTTTGCCAACAATAGTCATGAAAATGTTTGGATCGCCAATTAGTGCCCATACCATCGATCTGTACCACGATAAAGCCGAGTTCTGCCATTGCCTGTTGCTGGTAGTGGATATGAAATTTTTTGGGTACAAAAGCACTATGTGGGCCTGCGTAAATGTGTTCAATGATTGGATACTTTTTATCTTTATCAAAATTGGTTGGTCGCCATATCAGACCATAAATTTTCGTCTCTTTATCCCGGCCCAAGCTAATAAAACGCTCGGGAACAGACCACCCTAGCACCTTCAGGTTTGTCCAATCAGATCGTTCCAAATCACAGATCAAACTACCATCTACCGAACTTCTCAATTGATGAATAAAGGGTAAATCTACTCGTGACCAACTATCAATCAAAATCCGTCGATCTGGCGACCATTGGACTTGATGCGTGCCATCTCCTTTAGTCAACCAAACTAGATTTTTTCCACTCAGATCAATGCGACCATAGTGAATGTAGTAGGGATCCGAGGTGTTAGGCAGATGAGGGTCGTGGATAAAACCATCACCACTAGCCTGAAACCAAATTTGTCGTTTTTTAGTATCTATATGCTCTACCTGTCGTATGCCCCAATGACCACTGGTAATTTGGTGATGAAGTTTTCGGCTAACAACGTTGTAAAGATACAGATGATTCCATCCGTCTCGCTCGCTCATCCAAACTAATTCATCATCGTTCAACCAGTGTAAATACATTTTCTGAGAATAATCGATGAAAGTTGAGCTTCGTTCGCTGAAGACAATCGTAGATTGTCCACTGTCCGCATCCACAGCAATCAACCGGAAAATTTGATGGCCGCGTTGATTATACAAAAAGTAGAAGGTAGTACTATCTTGACGCCAACGAGTATGAGTTAGAGACCAAGGATTAGGAAACCGGTCGGCCTCTATCTGTACCTTTTTCCCTGTATCGACATCGAATAAGTATGGATGTGGCTTGGCGATCTCATCCCCTGGTTTGAGATACTGAAAGCTATGTAGTTTGGGTTGAATCTGGTCGGTTGGCGACGACTCGACCAAATGTACCAGATGTTCCTCAGCTGGTTGAACCTTAAAAACAATCAATTTTCGGTTATTCGGCGACCAATGGATGCGATTTTGATCGTAGGCATCATCATGGTAACCATCTTGGGTCAATTGTTGCCGCTTACCGTCGCGTTGCCATAACCATAAATTATGATCTTGTACAAAAGCCAGCTGTGTACTGTCTGGTGACCAAACCCCATCGGAAGGTTGATCAGCCTTTGATGTTTCATTGGGCACAATTTCGTCGGATAACAGTTTGCTTTCAATCACCACCACTGGCTGTTTAAAACTAGCTTCGTATATACCAAAGGGCCGACCCTTTTCGTCAGTTATCAACCAAACGTGCCCAGAAAAGGTGTGTTGTTGATGATTTTCATCCACCGATAAGGTCGCATAGTGTTTTCGATCGCCTTGCCAATCAAGCCAAAATAGCTGAATCGGTTGATCCGACTGGTTACGAAAGGTAACGAAGGTCTCCTCCCCCGTCTGACGAGTTGGTCGAATTGTCGGTTCTAGAAGTGTTGGGGGAACATCGAAACGGACGGTCTTCAGATCTTCAGTTTTCGTGTCAAATTCCCACCAACATTGGTAAGCGTAAAACCGCCAAAGATACGGTTGATCGGTAAAAAATAGCTGGTTGATGGGTAGACGCTCCGGGTCAACTGTCTGATCGGTAGAGGTTGTTAGTTTTTGAGCCAATTGGTGATGATTGAAAGCCGGTTTTCTACGCCCTGATTCGATGACCACAAATTGATGTCGACCGCCCGAAAATCGGTTTATATACCAAAAACGTTGATTATCATCCGACCAGTTGGGCTTAATCTCTAGCTGAAAAATCTGGTCCCGAAAATGATTTCTTAGGTTGTCGGCCCGTTGATAATCAGTCAACGAACCTTGTGTACAAAGCTGAGTGGCCGTTGAAAATAGGACGAATAGGGTAGTACCAAGCATAAGAACTCCCACGAAGATACGTTGACTTTTGATTCATCTTCTGATTAGCTAACTAATAGAATCAATCTATTTTAACATGCACACCAACATAACAGACTATTTTTGCCCCCTTTGTTACAAAACCTATCCAATTACACCAACCCGCTACCGTTGCGACTGTGGCCAAGCTCTATCGATCGAACCGACTAAAACACCCTTAATACCATCTGATATTGCCAAAAGGCCACCGACCTTATGGAGATATTGGGAAGCACTACCGATTACTGATCCTGCAGTAGCCGTCTCTCTTGGTGAAGGTATGACCCCTTTAATCGAGGATCCATCCGATTTTTGTCAGCATCGGTTAAAGTTGGACTACATTTTCCCAACCGGTTCCTATAAAGATCGAGGGGCTTCAGTTCTGCTATCCAAAGTTCGTGAATTAGGGATCGAGCAAGTGATCGAAGATTCTTCTGGTAATGCTGGTGCTGCTATCGCCGCTTACAGCGCCAAAGCGGGTGTTGAGTGCACCATCTATTGTCCTCAGAAAACGTCAGCCGGAAAATTAGCACAAATTTCGCTTTATGGAGCTAAATTGGAGTTAGTACCTGGCAGTAGAGCCCAAACCACCCAAGCTGTTCTGTCTGCGATTGACAACACTTTTTATGCGTCACATAACTGGAATCCTTTCTTCTTGGCCGGTGTACAGACGATGGCTTTCGAAATTGTTGAACAGTTAAATTGGTCAGCTCCTGATGCCGTTATTTGTCCTGTCGGATTTGGGGGGATTTACCTCAGCCTCTATTTGGGTTTTCAACGGTTGTATCAGCAAAAATTGATCCAGAAAATACCCCGTCTATTAGGTGTTCAATCAGCAGTTTGTTGCCCTATCTTTCGATCCTTAGTCAGCAATCAAACTAAGATCAATTCCATGCCGGTTATTGGTCAAACTTTAGCTGAAGGTATCGTTGCTCAGAAACCCATCAGAACTCGTATGATAAGACAGGCAATCGACGAAACCAAGGGTGCTTTTACTACCGTTACTGAGGCTGAAATTAAATCAGGAGTAATAGCTTTAGCTCAAAAGGGTATCTACATTGAGCCGACTTCGGCGGTCGTTGTCAGCGGGTTGCAGAATTTTTCTATTGACGGGGTGATTAAGACAAATGATTTGGTGGTATCTATTGTAACCGGTTCGGGTTTAAAAGCCACCGAAAAATTAATAGATCTTGTTTAGTAGCCAATTAGACGAAATAAGCTATTGAATGTCTAGCACAGTCTTTCAGGATTGCAATTTTGGTTAAATAAAATTTTTGAAATGTGTAATATTTTTAATAAATCGCATGTCAATACAGGTTAATAATGTCAAATTTAACGAATAACGTAAGCTTTATCTGTTTCATCTCAATCAGTCGAAAATTCAACGTGTTATAATTTGAAGTATGATTAATGTTCAGAATTTAACTAAGACTTATGGAACTTTTGAAGCCTTGAAAGGCATTAGCTTTGAAATTGACAAAGGAGAAGTTGTCGGATTTCTAGGACCGAATGGCGCCGGAAAAACAACTACCATGCGGATATTAAGTTGTTACATGCCAGCTGATTCCGGTATAGCGGAAGTAGCTGGGCACGATGTATTTCGATCATCGTTGGAAGTCAAAAAAAAGGTTGGTTATTTACCCGAAATTGTTCCTCTGTATCCAGAAATGACGGTTAGTGGCTACCTTAATTACGTGGCTCAAATAAAAGGTGTTCCTCATCGGCAAAAGTCAGAACGATTGGATTTTGTACTGGAAGCCTGTGGATTGACTGATCAACGTCGGCAGATCACCGGACAGCTATCTAAAGGATTTCGTCAACGAGTCGGTTTAGCTCAATCTTTAATTCATGATCCAGAAGTAATTATTCTAGATGAACCTACTTCTGGACTCGATCCTCGTCAGATTATTGAAATCAGAAAACTAATTCGTCAACTTGGTCAAAACCGAACAGTGATTCTTAGCACCCATATTTTGGCCGAAGCTAGTATGACTTGCCAGCGAATGCTAGTAATTCATCAAGGAAAAATCGCAGGAGATGTTCAACTAGTTGATCAAAAGCCAGTGCTGCGTACAAACGATGCGAACCCTACTACTAATGAGCAATATGTACGATTAGTCGTGCGAGGTGAATTGAAAACTGTGAAAAACACCTTAAACCAACTAAAACTAGCTTATACACGTACCAATCAAGACAATAATAAATCCTATACATTCCAATTAGCTTTAGGAAGTAATTCAGAAGAAAGTAAAGATTTACGATCGAAAATCGCCGAAGCGCTAGTTCATGAGGGGTGTCAACTATTAGAAATGGCAGTGGTAGAATCAACGTTGGAGGAAATTTTTCTCCAGTTGACAACGGGTTGACAATTCAAACAAAAATTAACTCAACAACTGATGGAAGATAGACTTCATGCTATGTAAGCGGTTTTCCGCTTGACAAAAGACAATCGACCGAGGATCGTTAAGCAACTCTCCAGTGATTTCATAGCCTCTGTGGGCTGCAAGACAGTGCATAATCAGTGTTTGATGGTCTCCAAGTAAATCATGGTTAAGCTGGTAAGGTTGAAAGGCTTTGGTACGTCGCTGTTTCTCCTCAACAAAGTTGGGATCTGTGAAAAATTCCATATCAACCCAAGTGTCTGTATAGATAACATCACTATTTTTTACAGCCTGTTTTAGATTGTTGGTAGTAAAATAGGTGCCGGCAGATCTAGCCTGTTGATAAAGCTCGCTGTCTTCTACCAATGGGTTTTCTTCAGGTGCTATAACTGTCACTGGCATTCCAACCAACATCCCCGCCCGAATCAGCGAGTTAGATACGTTGTTTGGCATTCCTACGTAAGTTAGCTTGACCCCTTCCAATCGCCCCAATTTTTCTTTAATGGTCATTAAATCACCAATAGCTTGAGTAGGATGATATCGGTTGCAACAACCATTGACAATGGGTACGGTTGAATGACTGTCGGATACGACAATATCTTCATAAGTTAGCAAACGCGCTAAAATTAGATCCGTATAGGAGGACAAGGTTCGAATTTCGTCTCGCAGGTCAGCCAACACAAAGTTGGTTGTTTGCCAGTCAAGATAGACGCTATGCCCGCCCATTTGAGCAATGCCAATCTCACCAGCACAACGAGTACGAGTGGAAGTTTTCTGAAACAAAAGGGCGACTGTTTTACCACATAAAGTCTGGGCAAATCGGTGAGACGAGGTTTTTATCTCGATAGCTCGATCAACTGTTTCTAAGACATCATCAGCTGACCAATTTTTTAGTGAAATCAGGCCTTTTTTGGAGAAAGGGGGCATAAAACGCAACTCTCCATTACACTTAATTTGCCATCTGTCTGGCGAGGAAACGCTAATTATACAAGCCGTTTCGGAAACTGTCAACTGAAAATAGGTTGCTAGAACAAGAATCACTAAACGGTACCTAAAACGAGAGGGGTGGGTTGATTGACTTTAACGGATATGGTAACATTGGTCAGCTATTTTTGGCCTGTGATGTAACAATTATGACCCACAAGAAAATCCGGTTAACCCAAACTGTCAGTTGCGCGGGCTGAGCATCCAAGTTGGATCCGGGCGATCTACAAACTGTTTTATCTCAAGTAACACCGGTAGTAGATGATAATCTTTTAGTCGGCAGTGAAACTAATGATGATGCTAGTGTATATCAGCTTAGCGAGGACCTAGCTATTATTAACACTACTGATTACTTTACTCCAATTGTTGATGATCCCTATACTTTTGGTGCTATCGCTGCGACGAATGCTCTCAGTGATGTGTATAGTATGGGCGGTATACCTAAAACCGCTCTCAATATCGTCTGCTGGAACGACGATCAGTTGGAACTTTCTGTTCTGGCTGATATCCTGAATGGTGGAGCTGACAAAGTAAAACAAGCCAATGCTGTAGTGGCCGGTGGTCATACAGTAACAGGGCCTGAGCTATTATATGGTTTGGCTTTAACTGGGACAGTTCACCCTAAACGAATGATTCAGAATTGTAATGCTCAGCAAGGAGATTTGCTGATTTTGACCAAAAAGCTGGGGATTGGTATTTTAACCACAGGACTCAAATTTAACTGTGTTGACAATTCTTTTCTGCCAGTAGCCATTGAATCAATGACACGACTCAATAAAAGTGCTTCTGAAATTATGTTACAACATCGGGTTACTTCCTGTACCGATATTACTGGTTACGGCTTACTTGGTCATGCCGAAGAGATGGCGACTGGCAGTGGAGTTACGATTGATATCTTTTCTCAAGAAATTCCATACTTTGATTTCGTGCCCGAATTGGTACGTCAGGGAATTGCGACCAGAGCGGCTTCGGCCAATCAAGATTTCCTGAAAGATAAAATCACTTTTTCCGACAACGTAGATCCAACTCTGAGACAGATTTTATTAGAGGCAGAAACGTCAGGTGGCTTGCTATTTTCGCTACCTGAAAATGAAGCCCGCATTGCTCTCGACAAACTCAGGCAAGCAGATTGTCCTGAGGCTACAGTAGTAGGTCAAGTAAAGGAATTATCATACAAAGGGAGCATTATTAATGTGGTATAAATCATTAGTTTCCAAACAATTATATAGGTGAACAAAACAACTCAAAATCAGCGAGTAGCTATTGTAACTGGGGGAGCTTCAGGAATTGGGCGAGCTACTGCTTTGCGGTTCGCTCGGATGGAGCAAAACAATATTGGAGGATGCTGCGTGGTAGTCGCTGACTGGAATCCCAAGGGTGGTGAACAGACAGTCGAGTTAATTCGCACGCAAAAGGGGTACGGCTACTTTTTTCATCTTGATGTCTCTAATGCTAAAGGAATGGAAAACCTGGTCCAATCAACCATGGAAAGGTTTGGTCGATTAGATTATGCACACAATAATGCCGGTATTAGCGGGGAAAAAAACTCGATCGTTGATTGTAGTGAAAAGAATTGGGATCGTGTCATCAATGTTAATTTGAAAGGAGTTTGGCTAGGGATGAAAAACCAAATTCCTGCCATGATCAAATCGGGAGGGGGTGCTATCGTAAATACCTCCTCAGTTTTGGGTTTGCGGGGGGCACCTGACATGCCTGCTTATAGTGCCAGCAAGCATGGTGTTATTGGTCTAACCAAGACTGCAGCACTCGAAGTTGCTCAGCACAATATTCGAGTTAACACCGTTTGCCCCGGAGCAATCCGAACCCCCATGATTTCCCCATTAATTGGTGAGACTGAAGAAGATGAAAAACAGTTCACTCGTTCTCATCTGTTTAAACGAATGGGGACAGCATCCGAAGTTGCTGAAGCTGTTGTTTGGCTCTGTTCTGATGCCGCCTCTTTTATAACCGGTCAAGTACTAACAGCAGACGGTGGATACACTCTCTAGTAAGTGAGCCAATGATTTGAAAATCGCATTTATTGGTGATGTAGTCGGCAAACCAGGGCGAAGAGCAGTCCGGGAATTACTTCCTGAATTAATAAACCAAACTGGTGGATTAGATGCGGTTGTCATCAATGGTGAAAATTCAGCTGGATTTCGAGGTATTACCTATCGAATTTTCAAGGAACTAATACGAGCTGGCGCTGACGTTGTTACCACAGGAAACCATGTTTGGGCTCAACAGGATGTTTTTCGGTTTATCGACCACGAAGACCGTATTATTCGACCGGCGAACTATCCTAGTGAAATACCAGGGCGTGGTTTTTCTGTTGTTTCCATCAAAAACGGTTTCCGCCTAGCCGTTATCAACTTGGCTGGCCAACTATTCATGTCTGGTTTTAATAACCCATTCCAAGTATTGGACCAGATTTTGTTGAACGTAGCAACAGAAACTGATTTTATTTTGGTAGATTTTCATGCTGAGGCAACTTCAGAGAAAATTGCCATGGGTTGGTATGCTGATGGTCGGGTGAGTGTAGTTGTGGGTACACATACTCACGTTCAAACGGCTGATGAACGTATATTACCCAAAGGAACAGCCTATATTACTGATGTTGGTATGACAGGTCCTCATGATTCGGTGCTTGGTATTCAAACCGAATTAGTCTTAAAAAATTTTACTACCATGTTACCAGCCAAATTTCAGGTAGCAGAGACCAACATCAAACTTTGTGGCGTAACAATACAAATTGATGACCAAACTGGACAAGCAACCTCGATCGATCGGTTTCAATTAACATTATCTTGACCTGTTACTAAGCCACATTGTATAGATTGGAGACTCACTCATTAAATGAAATACTTACACAAAATTGATAGCCCGGCTGACCTACAAAAACTGACTGTTGCAGAAATGAAGATATTAGCAGATGACATGCGCCAATATCTGATTTCTGTTTTGTCACAAACATCAGGACACTTTGCCCCCAATTTTGGTACAGTCGAGTTAGCTATTGCGCTGCACAAGGTTTTTAACACTCCAACTGATAAGATCATTTGGGACATCGGCCACCAAGCCTATCCGCACAAACTACTAACTGGTCGCCGTGACCAATTACCATCCATACGCCAACAGGGTGGAATTAGCGGTTTTTTACATCGGGAAGAAAGTGAGTACGATGTTTTTGGCGCAGGACATTCTAGCACTTCATTAGCTGCTGCTTTGGGTATTGCTTCAGCTAGAGATTTAAAGCAAGAAGACTTCAAGGTTGTTTCAGTAATTGGCGATGGTGGTTTAACCGGTGGTATGGCTTTGGAAGCCATGAACACTGCGGGTGATTACGAAAAGGACTTGATTATGGTGTTGAATGATAACCAGATGTCAATTTCAGCTACCGTTGGTGCTTTTGCCAAATATTTCAGCCGTCTAACAGCCAGCCCGACCTACAATATTCTGCGTACCAAATTCAAAGAGTTTCTGTCTCATGTACCCACCGATGCGCGACAAGTAATCAAACGCCTAGAAGTTGCTACAAAGCCTGGCATTTTATTTGAGGAATTTGGCTTTCGATATTTTGGTCCAATAGATGGCCATGATATTGGCTTATTACTGGAGATGTTTACTCATGTTAAAGACCTCGCCCATCCCATCTTAGTTCACGTATTAACCAAAAAGGGAAAAGGTTATCAAGTAGCAGAAGAAGATCCAATCGGTTACTATAGTGTCAGCGGAAAGTTTGATCCGGAGACAGGTCAGTCTCTGACAGGGGGATCACTCACTCCTAAGAAATATACAGATGTTTTTAGTCAAACTTTAGTCAATTTAGCTCAAAACGACCCACGCTTGGTGGCAATTACAGCAGCTATGCCAACTGGTACCGGTCTAGATAAATTCCAAACACGGTTTCCTGACAGGTTTTTTGATGTTGGCTTGGCTGAACAATGTGCTGTCACTTTCGCAGCTGGTTTGGCGACAGAAGATCTGAAACCAGTGGTTGCTATCTATTCGACGTTTTTGCAACGCTCATATGATCAAATTGTTCACGATGTTTGCATCCAAAATTTACCTGTCATTTTCGCTTTAGATCGGGCGGGTTTGGTCGGAGCGGACGGACCTACGCATCACGGGGTATTCGATTTTTCTTATCTTCGCCACCTACCTAACATGGTACTGATGGCCCCCAAAGACGAAAGTGAACTACAAGAGATGATCAAAACTGCCGTTGATTATCAAGAAGGCCCAATTGCACTGCGTTATCCACGTGGAACAGGTGTTGGTGTACCATTAACAAGTCAGCCAAGCGGCTTGCCTAGCGGTCAGGCTGAAATTCTGAAAACAGGGGAAGATCTGTTAATTCTAGCAGTTGGCAACCGAGTTTATCCTGCTTTGGAAGCTGCTAATGTGTTGGAAGATACTGGCATTCAGGCTACTGTTGTTAATGTTCGATTCATTAAACCACTTGATATTGACTTGATTGTGTCATTGACTAGTAGAATCGGAAAAGTAATTACAGTAGAGGATAATGCTTTAGCTGGTGGGTTTGGAAGTGCGGTTATCGAATTGTTGTCCGATTGCCAGATTCTTGCTCATGTCAAGAGACTTGGCATTCCTGACCAATTTATAGAACATGGTGATGTCAAGTTGTTATATAGCCAATGTGGTTGCGACGAACAAGGAATAGTCACGGCTGCTCAAACTCTTTGTCTCTAAATTATATAGTCATAAAATCTAGTTAGAGAGGAAATGAAATGAAAAAGTCCCAAATTGCTGCTCAGCTTTATACTCTACGGGATTTCACCAAAACACCGGTTGATATTGCTGCTACCATGAAAAAGGTTAAACAAATCGGTTATGATGCCGTACAATGCTCTGCTTTAGGACCCATTGGCTCAATGGAATTAAAAAAAATTGTTGATGGAGAAGGCCTAACCATTTGTGCTACCCATACCAGTTATGAAGCCATGCGAGACAATCCACAACTGGTGATTGATGATCATCAATTGTGGGAGTGTCAACATGCGGCTATTGGTGGATTACCTGGTGAATATCGTACTGGAGAAAATGGTTATATCCGCTTCGCTCAGGAAGCTTCAAAAGTGGCAAAACGGTTGGCTGATGGTGGACTAGTTTTCTCATATCATAACCATAGTTTTGAACTAGAACGGTTCGGTAGCCGAACAGCTCTACAGATCCTGTATAGTGAGAGCCATCCAAAACTTTTCAACAGCGAAATTGATACCTATTGGATTCAGCATGGTGGAGGTGATTCCGCGGATTGGATTCGACAACTCAAAGGTCGAGCCAAAGTCGTTCATTTCAAAGATATGGCAGTAATAGATGGCAAACCAGTGATGGCTGAAGTTGGGGAAGGAAACCTCAACTGGCCGGCAATAATCAATTCTTGCATTCACTCTGGTACAGAATGGTATATTGTGGAGCAAGACGTTTGCCAACGAAACCCGTTCGATAGCCTAAAACTCAGCTTGGAAAATCTGCAAGCGATGACCATTGATTAGAAGGCTTGCCCCAATTCTAGATAAGTTCTAGCTTGTGGCGTAGTGGTGGTTGTGTTTGCGAAAGGATAGGCATAGTCAAATCGAATTGGCCCAAGAGGAGTGTCAATTCGTAAACCTACACCAATTGAAGTT